>CAYMOM010000006.1:0-39609 GCA_964391995.1 uncultured Faecalibacterium sp. | reverse complement strand
ATCCCGCTGGCGACCTGCTGCCCGGCGTGCCCTTCTGCCCGCCGGAGGGCGATGCCGGCACCGGCATGACCGCCACCAATTCCGTGGCGGAGCGCACCGGCAACGTATCCGCCGGTACCTCCGTGTTCGCCCAGATTGTGCTGGAAAAGGATCTTTCCAAGGTGTATCCGGAAATCGACATGGTCACCACCCCCACCGGCAAGCCCGTTGCCATGGTGCACTGCAATTCCTGCACCTCCGACATCAACGCCTGGGCCAGTCTCCTGGCGGACTTCGCCAAGACCTTCGGGCTGGATGTGGACATGAACACCCTGTACACCAGCCTGTTCAGCAAAGCCATGGAGGCCGACAAGGACTGCGGCGGCCTGGTGTCCTTCAACTATTTCTCCGGCGAGCCTGTCACCGGCCTGGACGAGGGCCGTCCCCTGTTTGTCCGCCTGCCGGATGCAAAAATGAACCTGGCTAACTTCATGCGCACCCATCTGTATGCCTCCCTGGCGACCCTGAAGCTGGGCATGGACATCCTTTTGCAGCAGGAGAAGATCGGCCTTGACTCCGTGCTGGGCCATGGCGGCCTGTTCAAGACCCCCGTTGTGGGCCAAAGCATCCTGGCGGCAGCCATCAACGCCCCCGTCACCGTAATGGAAACCGCCGGCGAGGGCGGCGCCTGGGGCATTGCGCTGCTAGCGGACTACATGCTCCGCAAGCAGGAAGGCGAAACCCTGGAAGCCTACCTGAACGACAAGGTTTTCAGCGGCATGGCAGCCACCACCCTGGCCCCGGATGCTGCGGATGTGGCTGGCTTCAACGCCTATATGCAGCGCTACACCGCCTGCATCGCTGCCGAGCGCGCCGCAGTGGAAAGCCTGCACTAAGCCATTTTCATGGCCTTCTGCACCAGCAGAGGGCCTTTCTTTGAAATTTCGCTGCCAATTCTCATCGTTTTCTCATGATTTCCTTTCCCGTTTCTCAAGACAGGCAGGCCCGGCTGTGGTATCATAACACCATCAGCCAAGTGCTGAACCAAAAGAAAGGGGATTAACCATTATGGCAAGCTATACCATCGAGGATATTGAACTCATCCGCAAGAAGAGCGGCATCAGCTATCAGGAGGCCGTGGCGTTGCTGGACTATCACAACGGCAATGTGGCCCGGGCGCTGGTGGACCTGGAACGGAACGGTCGCATCAAGAGCGATGCCGCCCAGCCCAAGCAGGAGCGCACTTCCTCCGGGCACAAGGGCGCCAGCGGTGTTGCCGGCTTCTTCTCCAAGCTGTATCAGTTTCGCCTGAAGGTGAAAAAGGAGAACATCACCATTGCCAATGTTTCCCTGCTCTTCGCCCTGCTGACCCTGCTGATCAGCCCTCACCTGCTGCTGGCCGCCGCCATCATCATCCTGGTGCTTGGGTACAAGGTTTCCTTCGACAAGAAGGACAGCGACTTTGCTTCCGCCAACCTGGAAAAAATGGTGCGCAACGCCGCCGACAACGTGAAGTCCACCGTCAGCGACTTTGCCAAGAGCTTTGATGACGACAAGAAGGAAGCACCCAAGGCCGATACCGCCGATGCCCGCAGCGACCTGGAAAAGGCCGCCAAGGACCTGGAAAAGGAAGCCGACCGCAGCTACTACCAGTCCAACCCCGCTGCCACCAGCTACCACACGGCCTACACCGGCTCTGCGCCCACCATTCAGGTGCCCGTGCAGGTGGAAACCCAGGACGGCAGCGTGAACGTGGAGCAGGACAAGGACGGCTACACCAACGCCACCATCGAATAACCCCGCGGGATTGGGGCCATGTGCCCCATTCCCTTTTGTGCTATTTTGCAGGAAAAGGAGCCGATGACCATGAGCCGCATCCTGATTGTTGAGGATGAAAAGAAAATCGCCCGCTTTCTGGAGCTGGAGCTGCAGCACGAGGGCTATGAGGTATTCACCGCCCATGATGGACGCACAGGCCTGGACAAGGCCATCCAGCTTCAGCCCGATTTGATGATTCTCGACCTGATGCTGCCGGAGCTCAGCGGCATTGAGGTCTGCCGCCGCCTGCGCCACGAAAGCGACCTGCCCATCATCATGCTCACCGCCAAGGATGACGTGTCCGACAAGGTGATGGGCCTGGACATGGGCGCCGATGACTACATGACCAAGCCTTTCGCCATTGAGGAGCTGCTGGCCCGCATCCGCGTTGGGCTGAAGAAACGCCGGGCCTCCGCAGTCGATGCCGCCTCCGCCGCCCTGGTGGCCGGGCCTTTGCGTCTTGATCCTTCCAGCTATGCCGTTACCTGGAATGGCGCACCCCTGAACCTGACCAAGAAGGAATTCGACCTGCTGCGCTACCTGATGGCCCACAAGGGGCAGGCCGTCACCCGGGACGCGCTGCTCAGCGATGTGTGGGGCTACGACTATGCCGGCGATACCAATGTGGTGGATGTGTACATCCGCTACCTGCGCCACAAGATAGATGAACCCTTCGGGGTGAAGACCATCCACACCATTCGCGCCGTGGGGTACATGTTCAGCTATGAGTAAAACGAAGGAAAAGCGCCAGCAGGGCGAGGTGCGGGGGTTCAACAGGCTCAGTGCCGGCCTGCACAGCCTGATCAGCCGCGGGCTGAGCAACCTGCGCCTGTCCCTGACCTTCCGCATCGCCATCCACTATTGCTGGCAGCTGCTTTGCACCACACTTTCCGTATGCTTCATTGTCACGCTGATCTTCGGCGGCGTGCAGTTTGTGGATATGCAGCGCACAGCCCAGCGCATCTGCGCCGCCACGCCGGACAGCGGTACAGCATACACCCAGCTGATCATCCAGCGCAGCGGCGTTTCCGCCACGCTGACGGAAATGCCCTATCCCACAGACTTTGGCGATCAGTGCCAGCTGGTGGCGGATGTGGCGCTGACGCCGCTTCTCGTCAGCGATACACCCACCCTGGTGTTTCCCGCCCAGTCAACCAGCGGCAATGTGGTTCATATCAGTTATGACCTGAGCTGGACGCTCTACGTCTGGGGCTGGCTGATGCTGGGGGTGTTCATCTGCGATCTGGTGCGGATGCTGCATTTCCTGCGCAAGCGCAACCGGCTGGACAAGCGGGTGCTGGCACCCATCCGCGATATCACGGACATGGCTGCCACCCTGTCCGCCAGCAACCTTTCCAACAGGATCAATCTGGAAGGCACCAAGAACGAATTGAAGGACCTGGCAACCGTTATCAATACCATGCTGGATCGCATCGAGCGCAGCTACAACAGCCAGAAGCAGTTTGTTTCCGATGCCTCCCACGAGCTGCGCACGCCCATTGCCGTCATTCAGGGGTACATCAACATGCTCCAGCGCTGGGGCAAGGATGACCAGGAGGTGCTGGACGAGGGCATTACCGCCATCGCCCAGGAAACCGCCAGCATGAAGGATCTGGTGGAAAGCCTGCTTTTCCTGGCAAGGCACGACAAGAAAACCCTGATGATGGAAATGGAGCACTTTGACCCCTGTGATGTGATAGCCGAGCTGCACAAGGAGGCAGCCATGGTGACCCCGGAGGATCACTTCATCTGCCAGCCCATGGAGCACACCACCATCGAGGCCGACAGGAACATGATCAAGCAGGTCATGCGCATCCTGTGCGACAACGCCGTGAAGTACACCCCCAAGGGCGGCACCATCACCATGGGTGTGGAGAGCTACCCCGGCGGCTGCACGCTGATCCTTTCCGACAACGGCCCGGGCATTTCCCGGGAGGAGCTGCCCAAAATATTCGACAGGTTTTACCGCAGCGATTCCGCCCGCAAGGCTGAGGGCGGCGGTCACGGCCTGGGGCTTTCCATTGCAAGAATCATCATTGTGGCCCACGGCGGCAAGATTCGCGTCCGCAGCAAAGTGGGCGAAGGCACCACCTTCTGTGTGGTGCTGCCCGAGCACCAGAGCAAGTTCAAAACCAGCGCATGAAAAAGGCGGCCCGCTCCATTCCGGAGTGAGCCGCCTTTGCATTATTCCGTCTTGTTCAGCACCCGTTCAATAATGAAGCGCGGGCGCTTTTTGCTTTCGCTGTAGATTTTGCCAATGTATTCGCCAATGACACCCAGGCTCAGCAGCTGAATGCCGCCAATGAGCCATACCGAGCCGATCATGGATGTCCAGCCGGCCTGGGCGCTGCCCGACAACTTGCTGATCAGCGCCCACAGCAGCATCACAATGCTGACGGTGAACACCACCACACCCAGTGCGAGGATCAGCCGCATGGGTTTCACGCTGAAGGAGGTAATGCCGTCAAAGGCAAAGGCCAGCATCTTTTTGAGGGGGTATTTGCTTTCCCCGGCAAAGCGCTCGTGGCGCTCGTACTCCACCGTTGTCCATGGATAACCAATCTGCGGTACGATGCCCCGCAGGAACAGGTTCACCTCTTCAAACTGGGAAAGGCCCTCCAGGGCGCGTTTGCTCATCAGCCGGTAATCCGCATGGTTGAACACAATATCCACACCCAGGGCCTTCATCAGCTTGTAAAAGCTCTCGGCAGTAAAGCGCTTGAAGAAGGTATCCGTCTGCCGGGAGGAGCGCACGCCGTACACCACATCATAGCCATTGTGATAGGCGTCCACCATGGCGTCCACCGCGTCCACATCGTCCTGCAGGTCAGCATCCATGGAGATCACCATGTCGGCAAAGTTCACCGCCGTCATCAGGCCGGCCAGCAGAGCATTTTGGTGGCCCCGGTTGCGGCTCAGGTTCACGCCGGAAAACACCTGGGGTGCTTCCCTGTGCAAATCGGAGATGATCTCCCAGGTTTTGTCCTTGGAGCCATCGTTGACAAACATCACCCGGCTCCTGTCGGAAATCTTCCCCTGGGCCTGCAGGCTTTCCAGCTTGGCCTGCAGCCGCTTGGAGGTTTCGGGCAGTACGGCCTCCTCCTTGTAGCAGGGAACAACAATGTACAGCGTATTATCGCTCTTCATGGCAGCCTCCTCAGCGATCCTCCTTGGGTACAACAACACCGTTGTTCTTCCAGATGTGCTTGGCAGGCACCACGCCGCGCACGCAGGAAAGGGGGTACACATTGCTGTTCGGCCCGACCACCGTGCCGGGATTCAGCACGCTGTTGCAGCCAATCTCCACCCAGTCGCCCAGCATGGCGCCAAACTTCTTCACCCCGGTGGGCACTTCCTCGCCCTGGTTGTGCACCACCACCAGGGTCTTGTCCTGCTTCACGTTGGAGGTGATGGAGCCTGCGCCCATGTGGGACTTGTAGCCCAGAATGCTGTCGCCCACATAGTTGTAATGGGGCGTCTGCACGGAATCGAACAGAATCACGTTTTTCAGCTCCACGGAGTTGCCCACCACGCAGCCGGCGCCCACCAGGGCGGAGCCGCGGATGAAGGCGCAGTGGCGCACCTCTGTTTCCGGGCCGATGATGCAGGGCGCGCCCAGGAACGCAGTAGGCGCAACCTTCGCCGTCTTGTGCACCCACACCTGGGGCGCAACCTGCTGGTAGTCCTCTCCCAGCTTCTCGCCCAGGCTGATAATCATGTCCTTAATGCCCTTCAGGGCCTCCCAGGGATAGGTGAACTGGCTCAGATAATCCTTGGCCAGGGTGTGATTCAGGTCATACATATCGCGGATGGTCATCATGGGATGTCACTCCTTCCGAATGTTTCGTGATAAGTATTCTCCGCCGCAAGCAAAAATCCTCCATAAAATGATTTTTTATGGAGGAAAGCAATCATTATGCCGTCGGCTCAAGGGCGGCATAGCGCTTTTCGCCCACAAGGCGGAGCAGCGCCAGGCCCAGGGCAGCTTCCACCACCAGCACACCGGCGGAGGCCGCAAGCCTTGCCACAGGCGCTGCATCCAGCAGCAGAACAGCCGGCACAATGGGCAGCGCGAATAGCGCCAGGCCGATCAGCATGCTGAAGACCACGTTCGCGCCCTGCTTGATGGCCTGGGTTTCGTTTGTCCAGTGCAGGTTGGGCCGCACGGCGTCCAGGGTCAGGCTCAGGGTGGAGGAGGCAAAGCACAGCAGTAGCGCCAGCACAGCTCCTATGAGGATGGACGCCCACATGCCCGGCAGCAGCGCCAGCAGAATCGCCATGCCCACGGCAACCGCCAACAGGTCGATCAGCATGCCCACCATCAGCTTGGCGGTCATTTGTGTGCGGGCCGATGCAGGCAGCATCCGGCTGATGTCCAGCCGCTTGCCTTCGCGGGAAACGGCGGTAGCCACCGCTGGATTCATAAAGCCGGCAAAGCCCACTGCCGCTGCACAGATCAGCCCGGCATCCAGGGGATGCAGCATGCCTGCCAGCTCGTTCAGCTCTGCCAGCAGGTCAACCCCTTCCCCGCTGGTGGAGCTGCCAACAAACAGCATCACCAGAATCAGCGGAAACATGAAAATGCTGTACAGGCTGTTGAAGGCAATGGTTGGGCTTTTCACCACGGCAGTCCACTCCCGGTGGAATAGGGCCACCAGCGGGCTGCGCTGGCGGTAGGCCCTTTCCGTCACACTGGCGCGGCGCTTGCGGGTGCTGTGCTCGCCCTGGCGCAGGCAGATGTTCAGGTATCCGCCCCCCAGCAGGCCCAGGGTCAGCGCCACAGCGCCCAGGCAGCAGCCGGCATACAGCAGCCAGTCACCCCAGCTGCCCTGCAGGCCATGTACCGCCCACAGAACAGGTGGGAAGGCGCTAGTCAGCAGAGTCAATATGCCCTCGTTGTCCAGCATCAGCTGAACGAAGTACATGGCGCCCGCATCCTCGGGAATCTTCGGCAGCAGCGTATTCTCCACCGCCAGGATGGCAACCATCATCAGAACGGAAAACGCCATGGCCACCGCTTCCTTGTGCTTTGCCAGGGAAGAAAACCGGGCCAGCAGCGTGGTCAGGAAGGTCACCACGCACAGGGGCAGCATGGGTGCCAGCAGGGTGATCACCCCCAGGCGCACATAATACAGCACGCCGCCGCCCAGGTGTATGCCGTACAAAACGCCAACCGGCAGCAGCACTGCAGCGGCAAAAAGTTCCTCCCAGAACCACACCTCCATGAGCTTGGCGCCCATAACGGCCCGGGAGCATACCGGCAGGTAGGCCATCCACTGGGTATCATTGCTGAAATACAGGCAGCTAAGTACCTGAAAGAAGCTGAACATCAGCGTGGACACCAGGCACAGCAGCATGGCCAGGCCCGGCAGCAGCGCCGCCTGGCGGAAAGTTTTCAGCAGGGCGAACAGCTTGACCTCCGCATAGATGGCAAAGCCTGCCACAAACGCCATGGCAGCTGCCACAATCAGCGTGCCCACCAGGCGGCTCACATCCAGCTTGCCGTTTTCCTTGCGCCAGCTGCCTGCCCGCAGCGCCGCCCAGCGGTTGCGCACCGTCAAGCCCAGGAGCAGTCGGAAATCTCTCATGCGTCCTCACCCTCCGCTTCGGTCAGCTGGAGGAACAGTTCTTCCAGGCTGGAGCCGGACTCGCCGGAGCGCAGCTGCTCCATGGTGCCCTTTGCCAGCACCCTGCCCTTGTCGATAATGGCAATCTCGTCGCAGAGCTTCTCGGCAACCTCCAGCACATGGGTGGAGAAGAACACCGTGTTGCCGGCCTGGCAGTGGCGGCGCATTTCCTCCTTCAGCACATGGGCGGACTTGGGGTCCAGGCCCACCATGGGCTCGTCCAGCACCCACACAGGCGGATTGTGGATCAGCGCGCCAATGATGGTCAGCTTCTGCTTCATGCCCCGGGAATAGGAGCGAATCTGCTCCCCTGCCGCATTTTCCAGTTCAAACAGCGCCAGATACTTCTCCATGTGCGCCTTGCGGGATGCAGCATCCACACCATACACATCCGCCATAAAGTTCAGGTATTCCAGGCCGGTCAGCCTGTCATACAGCTCGTGGGCATCGGGCACAAAGCCGATCAGCCGCTTGGCCTCAATAGGCTCCTTCGCCATATCGTGTCCGCCAATCAGCACCCGGCCCGAGGTGGGCGCAAGAATGCCCGTCATCAGCCGGATGGTGGTGGACTTGCCAGCGCCATTGGGGCCAATATAGCCAAACACCTTGCCGGTTTCCACGGTCAGGTTCAGGTCATCCACCGCAGGCGAAGTGCTTTTGCCATAGGTTTTGGTAACATGCTCAAACTGAATCATTTCTTTCAACCTCCCATGGGGAATGATAGCACAGCCATTTTCTTCTGTCCAGCTTTATGCGCGGAAAAAGGCAGGTTTCACGCTCGAAACCCGCCTTTTTCTGTCTTATTTGTCCTTCCCACCGCTGACGATGGCGTAATACGTATTGGAGGTCATCTTGTACACCGCCGCGTACATCAGCCCGAAGCCGGCAAAGCAGCACAGGGTGATCGTCACTGCCAGGGTCAGGTTGTTCAGCATGAACATCTGCAGCAGCTTCCACACCAGGGGGAATGCAAAGGCCAGGTGCAATCCTGCCAGCAGCAGCGGCGCAAAGAACACCGTCAGCACCTGAGAATTGATGGAGCGGCGGATCTCCCGCTTGGTCATGCCAACCTTCTGCATGATGGCAAACCGCTTCTGATCCTCATACCCTTCGCTGAGCTGCTTGTAGTAGATGATCCGCACCGCCGCGCTGATGAACACAATGCCCAGCAATATTCCCAGGAAGAATAAACCTCCATAGCTGCCGTAGAAGTCCTCCCGCTCATGCTCCCGTACACCGATGTAGTAGGAATAGCCGCCCGTTTCCTCCCGGGGGAAGGACAGCTCCTGCATGCTGTTCATCAGCCTGTCATACATGGCGGATTTTTCAGCAGCGGTACCTTCCATGTTGAAGGAATAACCCCAGTACATGGTCATGCCATTGTTTCCATTGGTGCTTGGCTCCAGGTGGCTGGTTGCAGCCAGAATGTCCGGCGTAATCAGCGTGATGGCAGAGAACATGTAATTCGCGCTGCTGCCCAGGTTCAGGGTGTCCTTCAGGGTGCCAATCACCTTCAGCGGCGCGCCGCCCTGGATGGTGAAGGTATCGTAGTCGAACTTCACATCCCGGTTCAATAGCAGGCATTCGTCCTCCCCCAGTGTCAGGCTTTCGCCGGCCATGCGGTTGTAATCTGCCAGGGAAACCACGTTCAGGTAGCCCACGTCGCTATAGTCCACCTGGCGATTGTCCACAGAGGTATAGTCAATGGTGATGCCCTCTTCCGTAAACATGCCCGCTGCCTCCACCCAGGCATACTCCTGCACGCCCGACTGGTTAGGCGCCAGCTGCTGCAAAAGCGCCCGGCGGGGTGCGAATTTTTCCTCGGTCAGGTTGCTCCTGTCGTTGGTGGAGGCGTACATGGTCACATCCATGGGATACCGGGCCAGCAGTGAATCCTCCGCGCCTATGTACAGGCTCAGCACGGCAGAGAGCATCACCAGCACAATAGTCAACAGAATGCATATGGATGCCAGGCCTGCGCCGTTGCGCTTCATGCGGAAGGCCATGGTGCTGACGGATACAAAATGGTCGGGCTTGTAGTAATAGCGCTTGCTGCGCTGCATCAGGCGGCACAGGGTCACGCTGCCGGCAATGAACAGCAGGTAGGTGGCGGCAACCACCATCAGCACCGCGTAGAAAAAGGCTTCCAGGGCCTTCAGCGGATTGCTGATGGACACAGCATCATGATATGCCCACACCAGCAGCACCAGGCCGATAACCGCCAGCACCCAGTTGGCCTTGGGCGGCTTTTCGCCCGCCTGCACCGAGCGCAGCAGCTGCAAAGGATCGCTGCGCCAGGCCTTCAGCACAGCGCCCAGCAGAATCAGCAGGTAAATGCCCCCATACCGCAGCGCGGTGGTTTTCATACCGTTGAGGTTCACATGCAGCGCATACCCCACATCGGCGTTGATCAGCCGCAGCATGCCGGCCTCCGCCAGCTTTTCCAGGGCCAGGCCCAAGCACAGGCCCAGGAGAATGGACACTGCCGCCGTCAGCAGGTTTTCCACCAGCATCAGGCGGCTCAGGTGCTTTTTGCCCATGCCCAGCACATTATACAGGCCAAATTCCGCATTCCGCTGCCGCAGGATGAACCGGCTGCAATAGAACAAAAAGATCAGCGAGAACAGCAGTACCACCTCTGCCCCAAGGGGCAGCGTGGTGCGCAGGGTGTTGCCGCCCTTGAATTCCCGCAGCATGGGCGTTGCTGACAGCGCCATGAGAATGTAATGCATCATCACCATCACGCTGCCGATGAGCATGTAGGGTATGTACAGCTTCCGGTTTTTGCGGATGCCGTCCAAGGCCAGCTTGAAGTACAGCTTCATGCCTGCTCACCGCCTGTTGCCAGCATGGTCAGCGTATCGGAAATGCGCTGGTACAGCTTTTCGTTGGTATCCTCGCCCCGGTACAGCTGGTGGAACACCTCTCCATCCTTGATGAACAGCACCCGGGAAGCATGGCTGGCCGCCTTGGCAGAGTGGGTCACCATCAAAATGGTCTGACCCAGCCGGTGCAGGTCACCAAACACCCGCAGCAGTTCATCCGTGGACTTGGAGTCCAGTGCGCCGGTGGGTTCGTCTGCCAGGATCAGCTTGGGGTGGGTAATCAGCGCCCGGGCCACCGCTGCACGCTGCTTTTGCCCGCCGGAAACCTCGTAGGGGTACTTCTTCAGCAAATCACTAATGCCCAGCTGCAGGGCGATAGGCCCCAGGTACTGCCGCATTTCCCGGTAGCTTTTGCCCGCCAGCACCAGGGGCAGGTAGATATTATCCTCCAGGGTGAAGGTATCCAGCAGATTAAACTCCTGGAACACAAAGCCCAGATTGTCCCTGCGGAAGGCCGCCACGGCGGATTCCTTTATGCCGGACAAGTCCTGTCCGTCCAGCACCACGCTGCCGCTGGTGGGCCTGTCCAGCGCCGCCAGAATGTTCAGCAGGGTGGTCTTGCCGGAGCCGGACTCGCCCATAATGGCCACATATTCGCCTTCCTCCACGGTAAAGGTCACGCTGCGCAGGGCCTCCACCTTGGCGCCGCCAAGCCGTGTGGTGTAAACCTTCTGCAAATGATTGACTTCCAGCATACTCATGGTTGATTACCTCCTTCTTACAGGAACCATCATAGCAAAAAAGGAAAATGCAAACCATCGAATTGGCTTACATTTCCCCGGGAAATCTTACATTTGCGTAAGAATCACTCAATATCAACGGCCTTCTGGCTCAGGTTAATGCGGATGACCGTCCCCTTCCCCGGCGTGGATGCTGCGGAAATCCCATGCCCCAGGCTGGTGCAGATGCGCCTGCACAGGTACAGGCCAATGCCGCTGGCGCGAGTGTCACTGCGGCCTGCAGCACCGGTGTATCCCTGCTCGAAGATCCGCGGCAGGTCCTCCGGTGCAATGCCCATACCCGTATCCGCAATGCACAGGGTTTTGGGTTCCTCCAGGGTGATGGTCACGCCGCCTACTGCCGTGTATTTCAGCGCATTGGACAGCACCTGTTCCACCACAAACAACAGCCATTTTTCATCGGAAACCACAGTGGCGTTCAAGGGCCGATACTCCACCGCCAGCTTCCTTGCAATGAACTCCCCGGCAAAGCGCTTCAGCGCCCGTCGCACAATGCTGTCCAGGTCGCAGGCATGGATGGTGTAATCCGTGCTGTCTGCATCCAGGCGCAGGTAGGCCATCACCATGTCGGCATACTGTTCCACCCGCAGCACCTCGCTGCTCAGGGTGCGGGAAAGCGGGGAATCCTCCTGCTGCAGGTGCAGGCGCATGGCAGCAATGGGGGTCTTGATCTGGTGCGCCCACACGGTGTAGTAGTCCATCATGTCCTGGTATCGGCGCTGCTCGCGGGCTGCAAACTGCAAGTGCTCCCGGCTGCACAGCTGCAGCAAGCGCTGATAGTCCTCCTCTGCCATGTTTTCCGGCGCAGGGAGGCTGCTCAGCTGAATGTCCGTCAGGCTGTTCAGGCCGGATAGCGCCCCATGCTTCTTCCGCTGATGGAGAAAGTCCCCCACCCCTGCCGCCAGCAGCACACACAGGCACAGGGCGGATGGGTACGCCACTGCCGCCATGGGCAGGCGGTACAGCCCGAAGGTGACCCCAAACACCACGCAGCAGCACAAAAGCACCAGCAGCGCCCGCCTGCGGTGGACAAGGTATTTCCAAACGCTCATATTCCCTCACTTGATCAGATAGCCCACGCCGTGCTGGGTGGCAATGAAGTCATTCAGCCCGGCAGCGTCCAGCCTTTTGCGCAGGCGGTTCACGTTGACAGAAAGGGTGTTTTCGTCCACAAAGCTGTCCGTAGCCCACAGTGCTTCCATCAGCTTTTCCCGGCTGACCACCTTGCCCTTGTGCTGCAAAAGGGTCAGCAGAATGCGATACTCGTTCTTGCTGAGAGGTATGCTGCACCCATCATAGGTCAGGGTGGCATCGCCGGTGTTCAGCAGGGCGCCCCGGTGCTCCAGCACGGGAACGCTGCCGGCAAAATCGTAGGTGCGGCGGAGAAGCGCCTGCACCTTGGCCATCAGCACATTCAGGTCAAAGGGCTTGGCGATGAAGTCATCCGCCCCCATGTTCATGGCCATAACCATGTTCATGTTGTCCGCCGCGGAGGAAATGAAGATGATGGGCACCTTCGATACCCGGCGAATCTCCTGGCACCAGTGATAGCCGTTGAAAAACGGCAGGCTGATATCCATCAGAACCAGCTGGGGAGCAAACTCCGCAAACTCCCCCAGCACGTTGCGGAAGTCCTGCACGGCACGGGCGTCCATGCCCCAGGCCTGCAGATGGAAAACCACCGCCTGGGCAATAGCCCGGTCGTCCTCCACCAGAAAAATCTTATACATGCTTTTCACCTGCGGTTGCAGCGGGCCGGCGCATGGTCAGGCTGATGCGGTTCTTCTTGGCATCCACCTCCAGCACCCACACGGTCACCACATCGCCCACCCGCACGGCCTCGCTGGGGTGGTTGATGCGCCGCCCGCCGAACTGGCTGATGTGCACCAGCCCGTCCCGGTGCACGCCAATATCCACAAAGGCGCCAAAGTCCGTCACATTGCGAACGGTACCCTTCAGCTCCATGCCTGGCACCAGGTCGTTCATGTCCATGACATCCGTGCGCAGCAGCGGCGGCGGCAGCTCGTCACGGGGGTCGCGGCCCGGCTTGGAAAGCTCCGCCACAATGTCCCGAATGGTGGGTTCGCCCACGTCCAATTCCTTTGCCAGCTTGTCATAGCCTGCCAGCTCCGCCATGGGCTTCAGCATGCCGCCGGCAGCCTCCGCAGCCGTCATGCTGAAGCGCTTCAGAAGTGTCTTTGCTGCAGCATAGCTTTCCGGGTGCACGCCGGTGTTCTCCATCAAATCCTTCCCGCCGGGGATGCGCAGGAAGCCTGCGCACTGCTCGAAGGCCTTCGGGCCCAGCTTGGGCACTTTTTTCAGCTGTGCCCGGGTCTGGAAGGCGCCGTTTTCCTCCCGGTAGGCCACAATGTTCTTTGCCACGGTGCTGTTAATGCCCGCCACATGGCTCAGGAGCGATGGACTGGCGGTATTCACATCCACGCCCACGGCGTTCACGCAATCCTCCACCACGCCATCCAGGGCCGCATCCAGTTCGCTTTCCTTCAGGTCGTGCTGATACTGCCCCACGCCAATGGCCTTGGGGTCGATTTTCACCAATTCCGCCAGCGGATCCTGCAGGCGCCTTGCAATGGACACCGCCGAGCGCAGGCTTACGTCAAACTGGGGGAACTCCTCCGCCGCCAGCTTGGAGGCAGAATACACCGATGCACCCGCCTCGCTGACGATCATGTAGCTCAGGCCGCTGCCCATGTCCATTTCGTGCATCACGTCCACAAAGAACTGCTCCGTCTCCCGGCTGGCGGTGCCGTTGCCAATGGCCACAATGCTCACACCGTGCTTGCGGATCAGGCTCTTCACCGTGGCTTTCGCCTGGGCCACTTTTCCGTGGCTGGGCAGCGGGAAAATCACCCCCGTGTCCAGCACCCGGCCTGTGGCATCCACCACAGCCACCTTGCAGCCCGTGCGGATGCCCGGGTCAAGGCCCATGGCTACCTTGCCGCGAACAGGCGGCTGCATCAGCAGCGGTTTCAGGTTCATGGCAAAGACGCGGATGGCTGCCGTTTGCGCCTTGTCGGTCAGCTGGTTGCGCAATTCCGTGTCCAGGGACGGGGCAATCAGCCGGGTATAGGCGTCTTCACAGGCACGGGTCACATAATCCGTAGCCAGGCTGCCTGTGTGTGCAACGTAATCCGACTGGATAATCCGCTGCACGCTGCCCTCATTCACATCCAAACCAACCTTCAGGAAGCCTTCCTTCTCGCCCCGGTTCATGGCAAGCACCCGGTGGGAAGGCATGGTGCGCAGCGGCTCCTGATAATCGTAATACATGCGGTACACGCTGTCCTCATCGCCGGATTGCCGGGTTTTCACCTGGCAGTCCCGGTGGTACAGCTGCTTGAGCTTGGTGCGCACGCCCGGGTCATCGCTGATGCGCTCCGCCAGAATGTCCATGGCGCCCTGCAGGGCGTCCTCCGCGGTGTTCACGCCCTTTTCCGGGTCAACGAACCCGTCAGCCAGCTCCTCCGGGGTTTTTGCCTTGCTCAGCTGCAGAAGCAGCGTGTCCGCCAGCGGCTCCAGGCCTTTTTCCCGGGCGATCATGGCCCTGGTGCGGCGCTTGGGGCGGTAGGGCCGGTAAATGTCCTCCAGCTGGCTCATGGTACCGGCCTTGTCCAGGGCGGCTTGCAGTTCCTCCGTCCGCACGTTCAGCTTTTTCAGAGATTCGCTGATTTCCCCGCGCCTGGCTTCCAGGCCGCGCAGGCTGGTGAGCCGCTCGGAGATTTCCCGCAGCTTCTGGTCATCCAGGGAGCCGTGCTGCTCCTTGCGGTAGCGGGCGATGAAGGGCAGGGTGCAGCCCTCGTCCAGCAGGCGAATGACTGCCTCGGCCTGCCAGGGTGCAATGTGAAATTCAGCGCAAAGGGTTTCAACAATCGTCATACCGGTTCCTCCATACAAGCCTTGCCGGCCAGCATACCGCTGCCGAAGGCAAACATCAGGTTATAGCCACCGCAGGTGCCGTCCACGTCCAGGATTTCGCCGGCGGCATACAGGCCGGGCACCATGGTGGATGCCATGGTTTCCGGCTGAAACTGGCTAATGTCCAGTCCCCCGGCAGTCACCTGGGCGGTGGAGAAATCCTTCACGCCCTTCACCGTCAGGTCAAAGGCCGTCATTGCCTGGGCCAGGGCATCTGCCTCCGCCTCCGTCAGGGAGCCAATCGCCCTGTCCCGCAGGCGGATGCCCGCCGCCGTGCACAGGCAAGCCGCCAACCGGGGCACGCACAGGCCGGTCATCAGGCGCTCCATGGGCTGCGCGGCCCACTCCGCTTTCCGGCGGAGCAGCTCCGCCCGGGCCTGCTGCCGGGTGTCAAAGCCCATGCCGTGGAGCAGGTTCAGCCGCAGGGTGCTGCCCTTTTCGGCAAAACGGGCACACTGCATCACGCACACGCCGCTGAGGCCATAATCGGCAAAGAGCACCTCGCCGCATTCCCAGTGCAGCACATGTCCGTGGCGCATGACCGCCACCTCGGCCTTCACCCGGATGCCTGCCATACCCTTGATAGGCGCTGTGTCCGTCATAATCTGTGTCAGGGCCGGCCTGGGCTTCACCAGGGTGTGACCCAGCCGGTTCAGCACAGGCCACAGGCTGCCATCGCTGCCCAGCTTTGGCTGTGCGCAGCCGCCGGCTGTTGCAATCACCCTATCGCAGTGCAGGCATGCTCCCTTCGCGGTAATAACAGAAAAGCCAAACCTTTCCTGGCGGATGTCCGTCGCAGCGGTTTGGGTCATCACCTGAACGTCCAGGCAATCCAACGCCATGCGCAGGGCATCCAGCACGCTGGAGGCCTGGCCGCTGGCCGGGTAGACCCTGCCGCCGTCCTCCACCCGCAGCTGCAGGCCCAGGCCGTGCCAGAAATCCGTCTGTTCCTTCACCCCGCATTGGGAAAGCACCGCATGGGCCAGCACCGCGCCGCCGGGGTATTCCCCCTGGCTCACGTTCATCAGGTTGCAGCGCCCGTTGCCGGTAGCCAGCAGCTTTTTCCCCACCCGGTCCATCTTTTCCAGAAGCGTCACATCTCCGCCGCGCCGGGCCGCCTGGATGGCCGCCGCCATGCCTGCCGCACCGCCGCCAATCACGATGATCTTCACCCAATCACTCCTTTTTTACCAACCTATTATAACAGCCGAATAATCCATCCGTCAACGGCGTATCCTATCCCGAGGTGATTTTCATGTCCCAGCTTCCCCTGCGCAAGCGCTGGCCGGCCCTGGTGGTCATCCTTGCGGCAACCCTGGGCGGCGGTGCCGCCGTTGGGCTTCTGACCCGCAGCGCCATGAATGTCTACGGGCAGATTGCCAAACCATCCTTCGCTCCGCCCGGCTGGCTGTTCCCCGTGGCGTGGAGCATCCTCTACATCGCCATGAGCGTGGCCCTTTGGCTGGCCATCCGCCAGGACAAGCCCAGCCGGGCCACCGCAGTGCTCTATGCCGTGCAGCTGCTGGTCAACCTGGCCTGGCCTTTCATCTTCTTCAGCCTGCAGGCCTTTGGGCTGGCCTTCTGGTGGCTGGTGGTGCTGCTGGTGCTGGTGCTGTGGCTGATGGTGCGCTGCTTCCGCACTGGGCCTGTTTCCGGCTGGCTGCTGGTGCCCTACGCCGCCTGGACGGCCTTCGCCGCCGTGCTGAGCTTTGCAGTTGCCAGGCTGAACCCGTAACCGGACGCAAGCCGGGAGATGCGTGCATGCCCCTGATTTTCGTCCAAATAGCGCGCTGAACATCGGTTTTTTCAGATGACAAAGAAGCTCCAGCCCTGTTTCGAAAGCTGGAGCTTTATGCTGCATGCACACTGGCTATCGCAAATCCTCAAGCGCACAGAACAGCCTTTGAATTTCATCGTACGAAAGCAGTTTCAGATGGGATATGTCATTGCGTGCATTGTACAGGACATACAGCACATTCTTCACCCGTGGCGTGATGGTCAGCAAATCATGATGGCAAAAGTAGACCAAATGCCGCAGCTCCACCTCATTCACATCATCAATTTCGGTGCCATAATCATCCCTCTGGGGCAGGATGCCTGCGATTTGCTTTCCAAATATGGATATGAGCTTCAGTCTGCCAATATCAATGAGCGGACTGATGCTCCTCGTCTGTGCACGGCAAACAAGCTGCTTTTGCCGGGATTCATCGCCTGCCATGCAGGCTGACAGCGGATCCTGCAGCACCTGTTCAATGCTTTTGCACAAGGTATTGCAGCGCTCCGCGTCGCCATTGGCCAGCTCCGCGCACAGCGTGGCTGCATACTCCCGAAAGTTTTTGCCAAGCCTTCCGCTGGCAAGCATGGAAAGCGCAAAATAGTAAATATCAAACCTTTCGATCCGTGTGTCGATCACTGCAATCCTGCCAATTCCCCTGGTGGTTGCACAGGGCAGCTCCAGCACCAGGCGGAATTTCTGCTTTTCTTTCCCGGCAAACAGCTCCTTTGCCATCTGAATCCACGCTGGCACCTGGCCTACTGATATGTTCTTTACCCAGCAGCACGAGTGCAATTGGCGAATCTTCTGCTGAATGATTTCCGCAACCGGAATCTGATCCACATTGTAAAAGCTGCCCAGGTAACTAATCGGCTTATTGCCGCTGTTCTCTTCGGCGTCAATCTCAATCCAGTTCAATTCGCCATCTGCCAGTTCAACCTCCATCTTCACGCTGTTCAGCAGTACATCCTTCCATGGAAGGCGGGATGTGTCCAGCAGAACGCATTTCCCTTCCACAATCTGCCGAACCATGCTTTCTTTGATGGATACGCCCGCAGGGACATAACTCCACCACAGTTCGGAAGCATTCATTGCGCAACCTCCTCTGCGCCCATATACTTCATCAAGGCGCCAATCACGTCATCCGGCGTGCCCAGCATATCCTTGAAGGCGGGGCGGCTGAATACATAGCGTTTGGGTGCAGCGCCATGGGCGCTGTAGAGGATATTCAGTTCGCACAGCTCATCCAGCAGCGTTTCAACCTGCTTCTCTTCCAGCCTGGTAATTGCGGCAATGTCCGTTTCCTCAGCTGCCTGGCAGATTTCGCCAACGCTGACGCCATTGGCCCCGGATTCATTCTCATCATAGCAGTAGGCCATCAGATATGCCAAAATGCTGTAGTACTGATGATCGTCCTTGTCAATGCCCAGCGTCATCATGAATTTCTGCTTTGTCTGCTCGATGAATTCCTTCTTTTGCAGCAGCTTCAGGATCAGCTTATGGTCAAGCTCGTGGGGCGGCTTGGTGGGTGCCGGGTCGGTATGACCATCGCCAAAGGTATTCAGCAGGCTGGCGCAGTAGTAATGAATCAACCCGGGATAGTAGTTCGTTGTCGAAAGAATCATCGAGATCAGCGCCTGCTGTTCCTCGCTCTCATTGAACATGAAGCCCATGTAGCTCAGGGGCTTTTTCAGCAGAATTTCCGCTTCTGCATAATCAAGCGGCCTGATGTTGATGAATCCCATCTTCGGCATATCGCTGTTGTTGGCCAGCGCTTCGCTGTGGTGAAGGCGCATCACATTATGCAGGCCGGCAAACACATACTTGAAGCGGCTGCCCAGGGCATCCTGCACACGCTTGATGGCAGACAACGCAGCATAGTTCGTATCCTTGTCGTTCCCCAGCAGAATATCCGCTTCATCAATCAGGAGCATGAGCTTCATTTCCGGATGATTTGTCAGAATCAGGTTGATCTCAAAGCACATATCAGCCCAGGAGGCCTCCAGGGAAATTTCCTCCGCACCCGGAACATTTTTTCTGCGCATCGACAGCACAACGTCACGGACCGCCTCGCCGGCGTTCATATCCTTGATGGAGCAATAGACTGCGTAAATGGACTTCTGCGGCTTGTGCACCTCCTGTTCCACGCGGTACAGAATGGCGCTCTTGCCCAGCTGCCGTCCACCATAAACCAGCATGCATCCATCCTGGTCAAAGGTCTTCAGCCTTCGCAGCTCCTCCACCCGGCCAACAAACATCTCCGGCGGCTGCTGCGCGCTGCTGTTTTCGGTATACGGCTTGACCATCGCAAAGGGTATCGCGCACTGGAGCATCACGTTCCACCGCTGTTCCTTGGGGTGCTCCGCAATATACAGCGCCAGCACACGATCCAGCACAAGCACAGGGACCGTTGACCGCAATTCGTGCCAGATCATCGATGCCAGCTGCCTCCTGGCAGACAGCGGCATGGCGGAATTCACCAGGAATATGGCTGCATGCCCCGATGCTGTGCCAATCACCGTCCGGATCATATCGAGGTAGGAGCGTGCTTCCTTATTTCCTCCCAGGAAAAAGATATCCAGGCCTTCTGCAATGATGCGCGTACCGAAGTCCGCAATGGGATGCGTATGCTCAATCCGCTCCTGGGCCTCCAGCCGGACTGCCACATGACCTGCGCTGGATGCGCCAATCTGTTTTGCATCCATGATATTCATCTGGAACAGAAGCGGACTCAGAAAGCGCTTGATGGCAGAGGGATTAACACCCTCGGGGGATTGGGGCCATGCCCGCATCATCTCCGTGCCGGTGGACACATAGCCCTTGTGGATATACCGGTTGCGGTTCAAAAAAACCTTTTCCATGCCGGCGTTCACATCCCGAACGGCAGCATAGAAGGTGTTGAAGTTCTGCATAAAGGCCGGGAATTCGCTTTCGCTGATAGCGGCAGAATCTTCAATAGCAAGGCCATTGTCCTTATTGATCTTCCGGATCTCCGCAGTAGCTGCCGTATAGCAATCCTGGTCAATCAGCTTTCTGATACGGATAATAGTCGGGTTGTGTTCCTCCGCGCCATAGTCCTTTACAATCTCGTTCAGTTCCGCCATAAGGCGATCATGGCTGATGCTCCGTGCCGTCTGCCGGCACCAGGCGTAGGTGCGCCTCATGCATGCAACGCAGGCAGAGAAATCGTTGAAGTATTTGTACGCTTCGCACTGGGCGGCAACTGCGCGCTCAATACGCTCCTGTTCGTCGTAGGAGGAGAACCAGCCATAGCCCTGGGCCATCTCCATATGGGCATGGAATTTCTTTTCCTCAGCGGCGGCAATGGCAGCGGCAGCCTTTATTCTATTCGCATAGTCATCATCACTGTATTCGCCAAACAGGGGCGGCTGATACATTTTCGCCGTGCACTTCAGCAAATATCGGCCGTTGCCAAAGTTGCCGCCGTTTTCGTCAGCGCTCATCATTGGCCCTTCAACGAACCGGCGGGCCGCATCCTCGGTGGAAATCGTTCCTTCCTTCATGGCGCTTGCCAGAATATCGCACTGCTCATACGGCAGAACCATATGCTCCGCCGGGATAATGTAAATCGTTCCATCCTCATCTGCCGCCATGGCTTCATGTGCTGCCACTTCCGCATTGAACATCAGGCCAGCCTCTGCAATGCCTTCACCATCCATCAGCGCGGCAAAGTGCTTCAGCGTATCCTCCAAAACAGAAAGCGCGGCATAGCCTGCCGCATCATCGCGCGATGCGAGCTTATATTCATGAACAGCCGCAATGGCCTCAGCAATAAGCGCTGCCAGGTGCTTGACTTCCGCAGCTGCGGCAATCATGCTCTGCCTGGAAAACTCAGCACGATGGATGCAAAGCTCAATCCATTCGTTAATCACGCCAAGGGCATTCTTTGTGCGGTTTACCGCGCCGTTGCGGCCGGCGCCATGAATGGAATCATGCGCGCTCTTGCCCTTCGCCATCTCCGTCATGTCGTCCCACAGCTTATCAATCCAGCGTTCAATCGTTTCCTGATCGCTCACAAGCAGCCCCGGGTCAATCGCTTCAAGCGCATTTCTCAGCCTGATGGCCTCGCCCTTCTGTTCCTTGCAGATGCACTGCAGGGCATCAAACATCAAAGAATTGTTGTCAAACAAAAGCTCATAAACCTTTTTCACCCGGGAATGATTCACGGTGGTTTCGGTCAGCCGTCCCTTCAGCAGGTCATTCGCCGTGTTTTTCAGGCTGGCGAACCTGTCCTCCATGCCGGATTCTTTGCGCATGATAAGCAAGGTTGCCTCGTTAATGCCATGCCTGTTTTCATCAACATAATTCTGAAGCCTCTGCATCAGTTCGCGCAGGCTGCTCACCTGCTTCAGCACCGGCGTAGTTGCAACCGCATCTGTAGACCTTACCCAGTACTCCTTGGCAGCATCGTTTGAGAAATACATGCGAATGTACGAGGAAACCGCAAGTGCAGAGCTGGTCAAGCCTGAATCATTGGCATCAGGATAGATTTCCTGCAGCCTTGTTGCGTTTCTTCCGCCGGTATACGCAGGATCTGCCGAAGCACATGCCCATTTGAGCCATTCCGCATGCACATCGGGGTGCATCTGTGCCAGCGCGCGCAGCATAGCACTGCCAATGCCCCGGTGCCCTTCTGCATAGGCCTCATGGGCAAGCCTGAGATAATCATCGCGTTTTTCCGCAGTTTCAGCGCTCTGAATCGCTTCCGTCAGGTCGTTCCTGCCAATCTGCTTTGCCCGGGTTTGCTGCGCAGGCACATCCGCAGGCTTTTCAGTTTTCGCCGGTTCCTTGGCAAAAGCATTCTCCGCTGCAGGCTGCAACGGGGGCAGCTCAGGGCTTTCCACGTCCGCGGCTTCAGTAGTGTCTTCCCTCTCGCCTTTGGCGGCAGGCTGCGCGTCCCGGCACTTTTCATCAGACTCCTCAGGCTTTGCTTCTACCGGAGCAGCAGTCTGCTCTGCGGCAGTACCCTTTTCCTGATCATCGCCCTGCACCAGCGGTTTCCACTCCCCGGCATCCCAGTGATATATCTTATCAGTGCAATAGAAGCAATGCTCGGCAGCAGCGCCATTCATCATCCCGGCTTCAGGCAGCGCATCGCCATAGGAGCAAACGGCATACCCTTCCCGCGCAATCCAGGAGGCATATTCCTCCGGCGTCACATAGAATACATCCGTAAAGATCGCGTTGCCCCCGTCATCATGCCAGGTAACAAAATACGCTTTTTCAGCAGCACTCCAATCAAAGCGGCTGCACATACTGCTGTGCAGAATGCTGATGCCTGTTTTCATCCACGCAATATGCTGATTCAGCGTTTTCCTCTCAATTTTCGCTTCACCCTTAAGGATCGGAGGACAGAACCGCTTTTTACGGTTTGCAGAGACGGCACGCAAATATTTGTTCATAATCCCCAGCAGATCCTTGGAGCGCTCATGCTTGCTCAGGCAGCCGCAAAGCATCGGGGAAACGCAATAGTACGTTTTGCCATCCACCTCATAGGCTGTCAGGTATCCTTTTTTCTCCAGTCCGTCAAGCCACAAAGTCCAGTTGGGATTTGCACCATCATTGCCTGCATATTCGTCAAACACCTCTTCTGAAAGCAGGTGAATCCTTCCGATGGTACTCAGCAGCACCGCTCCCATAGCGTTATTGAACGTTTCATTGAGCTTCCGGCTAGAAGGCAGCGAGCCATCTGCCTTAAAGCTTCTTGCAAGCACATAGTCCTCTTCCTTGCCAGCTGCCGGCTGGGTCTTCCTTTCTTCCGCTGTGCCGGCAGGCTCCTCCGCTTCCTGACGGTCCGCTTCCATCACATCAGTGCACCGGTCCTGAAAGGTCGCTTCCCTGCCCTCTGCCGGGTAAGGTTTTTCCTCCCCTTCCCCATCAGAAGGCGCACCCTCACGCAGCGCATAATAACCGCCCTGCAGCCCTCTTGAGAGTCTTTTCCCCAGCGGCTCAACGGCATCAAGTATCCCGTCGCCTTCATCGCTGTTCAGGAGATGATCCGTCCCCATTCGGATTCCGTCAACAAATGCTTTGTAGGGCGTCACATCCAGTTCGGCAGACATGTCCCCCTGAAAAGCACGGAGCAAACGGCTTGCGCTTTCCTGGGCCTGCTCCAGTGCGTCCCGATACCTCTCATTGTCGGTATAGGCCTGCAAAAAGTCCTTCAGAATCCCCTCTGTAATCATCCTCTTGCTGTTGATAATGGCAACATACGCCCCAACCGGCGCATTTTCCGCAGGCATATCCCCTTCCGCAATCTTCCCTGCGGCATATTCCCGCACATGATGATATGCCTCTTGAAGGTCTGCCAGAGCAGTGCTTATTCTCAGCGTTTCCTCCGCAGCAGGCGCGCGCTCTTCCCTCAATTCCTCAATAGCGCGCTGCAGCAGTGCCTCGGCATCAGTACTCAGGTGATAAAACCTATCCGTAAGCTGTTTCAGCATCCGTACATTCCTCCTGTCAACACTTATGTATCACGGAAAAACAAACACCAGGGCAATTGCAGCACCTTGTCGCATACGCCAAGGAAGCAGGCAGATCCGCCGCAGCACAATTCAATTTAACAAACGTCCAAGCAGGAAACATCCATATCCTCCTTGCTATTTTAAACCAAGAGAAGACATCTGTCAATCAGTAACCACCACTCCCCGCGAACGGCAGCCTTGCGATGTGAAGGCAAAAGAAAAGTACCAGCCTTGTATCAAAAGCTGGCACTTTTATGGCAGGGGCAGAAGGACTCGAACCCTCAACAAAGGTTTTGGAGACCCACGTGTTACCATTACACCATACCCCTATGCACGTTGTGCAACAGGGATTATTATAACTGCTGGTGATGGAAAAGTCAACCCCTTTTTTCAATTTTCGCATTCATGCCGGCAAAAAGCAGGAATTGCGGCCCGGGGCTTTACGGAAACGGGTGCTTTGTGGTAAAATCAGTGGGAATAGGAGGGTGTGCGTATGATGAAGCTGGTGCGCCGGGCGCATGAGTATGTAAAGCATCACGGTGTGGCGTACACGCTGTACCGCTGCGGCGAGAAGGCCGGCGAGAAGGTGTTCAGGTTTTACGACCGCACCTGGCGCCAGCTTGCGGCAGCACCGGCGGAGCTGGCGGCCCAGCGGTCGGCACCCGTTGACGCGGGGCTGATCACCCTGGTGGTGCCCGTCTACAACACCCGCCCGGCCATGCTGCAGGAAATGGTGGACTCCCTCCTGGGGCAGACCTATCAGCACTGGGAGGCCGTGCTCTATGATGATTGCTCCACGGATGCCGGCACCGTGGCGGCGCTCCGGGCTGCAGCACAGCTGGATGTCCGCATACGGGTGTGCCGCGGGGAAAGCAACCAGGGCATTTCCGGCAGCAGCAACAGCGCTGCAGCGCTGGCCCGGGGGGAGTGGCTTGCCCTTGTGGATCATGACGATCTGCTCACCCCCGATGCCCTGTATACCGTGGCCCAGGCCATCCTGGCCCATCAGCCCGACCTGATTTATTCCGATGAGGACAAGGTGACGGAGAACGGCAGGCGCCACACCGACCCCCATTTCAAGCCAGATTTCTGCCCGGATGACCTGCGCTCCGGCAACTACATCTGCCATCTGATGGTGATGCGAAAGGCGCTGTTTGTCCAGGCAGGCGGCTTCCGCACGGCGTTCAACGGCTCCCAGGATCACGACCTGGTGCTGCGCTGCACAGAGCTTACGGACAAAATCACCCACATTCCCCGGGTGCTGTACCACTGGCGGACGGTGGGCGGCTCGGTGAGCCACCAAAACCTGATGAAATGCGTGGATGCTGCCTGCCGTGCCGTGCAGGAGCACATGGAGCGCATTGGCTGGCCCGGCACGGCGGAGCCTTGCAATGGGAACATCCGCCTGCGGTATCGCATCCAGGGCCAGCCCACCGTGGGCGCGTACATTTTCGGCCCGGATGAGGCCGCCTGCCAGCCCTGTGCTGCCAGCCTGCGCCAGGCGGAGTATCCCCTGCTGTCCGTGCATGCGGTATCCATGGGCGAAAACCGCTATGCCGCCATGAACAGCGCCGCTGCCGCCGCCCGGGAGGATGTGCTCCTGCTGCTGGATGCCTCCGTGCAGGCCCTGTCCCCAGCCTTTGTCACGGAGCTGCTCATGTATGCTCAGCGGGACGATGTGGGCGCGGTGACCCCCAAGCTCATCAACCGGAAGCGGCTGATTACCCACGGCGGCTTTGCGGTGGACATGCAGGGCCTGGCCCAGTGCCGGCAGCCGCATATTCCCTCCCATGTGGGCGGATGGCACCTGATGATGCAGAAGAGCCACAATGTTGCCGCCGTCAGCGCCGCATGCATCATGGTGCGCAGGGATCACTTCATCCCCTTTGACGAAGGGTATCACGGCGGCCTGGGTGCGGTGGACTGGTGCCTTCAGCTGGTGGAAAAGGGCCTGCGCCATGTGTTTACCCCCTATGCGCTGGGAAAATGTGAGGACAAGGAACTGCTGCTGCTCTGCTCCCGGCGGGATGCAGCCGATGCAGCCCGCTATGCCGGCAGGTGGCCGAATGTGAAAGATCCCTGCTACAGCGCCCTGTTCGCCCGCAAAAAGGGCAACTACCGCCTGCGCAGGGATTACCGGGCCAGGACTTGACAGGTGAGGTGTTATTGCTATGAAAATAACCATGCTGACCATTGGCTCCACAGGCGACGTGCGCCCCTATGTGCTCCTGGGCCGCGAGCTGAAGGCCCGCGGACATGAGATTACCATCGCGACCTTTGCCGGCTTTGAACAGCTGATTGCCGACAACGGGCTGAACTACTATCCCATTTCCGGCGATGTGATGAAGCTCATGTCCAATGTGATGAAGCCGGGCGTCAACGGTGTGGCCTTCTTGAAGGAGTTTGAGGATGCCATGAAGGATGTGGCGCCCCAGCTGCTGAACGACCTGCTCCACGCCTGCGATGGTGCCGATGCCATGATGTGCACCTTCTTCGGCAGCCTGTTCTATTCCATTGCCGAAAAGCACCGTATCCCCTGCATTCAAACCCAGTATTTCCCCATGGATCCCACGCCTTCCATGCCCATTTCCTCCGCGCCGGGCCAGCGCTGGGGCAAGGCCTGGAACCTGACCTCCTACCGGCTGGGATACCTGCTCATCAGCCTGCTGGAAAAGCGGTACCTGACCCAGTGGCGCATTGACAACGGCATGGAGGTGCGCAAGCTACACACCAGCCCGGATTACCGCATCGGCCCGCATACCGTGCCGGTGATTTACGCCGTCAGCCCCATGGTGGTCCCCCGGCCCAAGGCCTGGGGCGAGCATATTCACATGTCCGGCTTCTGGTGGGATAATACCCCCGTGGATTGGCAGCCGCCCCAGGAACTGGTGGACTTCATTAACAGCGGCGACCAGCCCATCTACATCGGCTTTGGCTCCATGGTCAGCGGCAACATGAACAAAACCTTCACCAAGGTGCTCAAGGCCGTCCGCGCCGCCCGGGTGCGGGCGGTGATCAGCCTGGGCTGGGGCGGCAAGGACATGCACCTGAAGTCCAACAGCCGGGTGTATTTTGCCGATTATGTGCCCCACGACTGGCTCTTCCCCCGGGTGAAGGCCGTGGTGCACCATGGCGGCGCCGGCACCACAGCCGCCGGCTTGCGCTATGGCAAGCCCACGCTGGTGGTACCCTTTGGCGGCGACCAGCCTTTCTGGGGCAACCGGGTCAACGCCATTGGCTGCGGCCCCAGACCCATCAGCCGGGATATGATGACCGTGCAGCGCCTGACCCAGGGGCTCATTGACCTGACCACCCGGGGCAGCTACCGGGTTGCCGCCGAGGAAATGGGCGAGCGCCTGCGCACGGAAACCGGCACCAAGAATGCTGCCGATATTGTGGAGCGGGAGATTATCGCCTGGAAGGAAGCGGACAAGTAATGTTTCGGCAAATGGAGCAGCGCTTGCAGGCTTTGCCGGGGAAGATTGGCATCTACGCCGCCTGCCCCGTGACAGGCCAGTGCTGGACGCGCAACCCGGATACGCCCCTGATGGCGGCCAGCGTGATCAAGCTGACCATCATGGTGGAAGCCTTCCGCCAGCGGCATGAAGGAATCATTGACTTTGCAGAACCGGTGACCATCCGCCGGGAGGACAAGCTGCCTTCCTGCGGTGCGCTGACCTACCTGCACGATGGCATCACCGTTACCCTGGAAGATCTGGTGACCCTGATGATCATCCTCAGTGACAACACTGCCACCAATTTGCTGATTGACAAGCTGGGCATGGAGAACATCAACCGCACCATTGTTGCCCATGGCTGGACAAACACCCATCTCAACCGCAAGTTGTTTCAGCCGGAGTTGGCGAAACAGGGTGTTGAAAATTATGTTTCTGCCCGGGACATGGGCAGCCTGCTGGAAGGTTTGCTGGCGGGGCGCATCATCAGCCCGGAGGATAGTGCAGAAATGCTGGATATTCTGCGCAAACAGCGGCTGAACGGGAAAATCCCATTTTTCCTGCACAGCCACGGCATTGCCTGTGCCCACAAAACCGGCGAGGATGACGGCATCACCCACGATGTGGGCATCATTTTCACCGAAAAGCCCTGGGTGCTGTGCTTCCTTTCCAACGAAACGGAGGTTCCCCTGGCGGAACGTGCCATGCAGGACATGGCGGCGCTGCTGGCAGGACTTGCGTAAAGGAGAAGTATGCGGATTATTGACTACTTTCAGGACGAAAATCAACCCCACTGGCTGGCGCAGATTGCCCAATACCAGTGGGGCGCGGCAAAGTTTCTCACCAAGCTGCTGCAGGAAGGCACCTTTCACCAGGCAGTAGGGCAAGGAACCCTGTTCCTGCTGGCGGATGGGGATAAGTTGGTGTCCTTCATCAGCCTTGCGGAGCGGGACTGCGTGGATGTGCCCTATGGCCCGTGGATTGGCTTCGTTCACACTGCACCGGAGTACCGGGGCCGGCGCTGCGCCGGGGTGCTGATCGACCATGCCATGAAGCTGGCTGCCCAGCACCATGTGGAGCAGGTGTACATCTGCACCGACCATGTGGGCCTGTATGAGAAATACGGCTTCACTTATCTGGAAAACCGCGTGTCCATCTACGGGCAGGACAGCCGAATCTATACGCAAAAGCCCCGCGGCTTTCATGTCGAAAAGCTGCGGGCGGAAATGCTCCCGGCAGTGTTTGCCTACGAGGAGCAGCTTAGCCGGGAGGAACCGGGATATTACACCTGGACGGAGAATGCTGATTATCAGCAGAACGTGCGAAACTCCTTTGCGGATAACCGCTTTGCCAATGCCGTGACCCTTGTGGCTGCGACAGACGAAGGCACGGTGGTGGGCCGCTTGGATGCTGCACTGCTTCCCAGCCACTTTGATGGCAGCGTGAAGGCGTACCTGGACTGGATTTGCGTGCTGAAAAGCTGGCGGCATCGTGGCGTGGCTCAGGCGCTGATGCAAGCCATGCGGGAGGAGCTGCACAGCCAGGGCGTGGAAACCCTGGTGGGGCTCATCGCTGCGAACGAGGAGGCCCAGCGGTTCTACCGTAGCTTGAAGAATGCAACCATTCGGGATGAGGGCATCTGGATTGACTGCTGATTACTTCACCATCAACGGCCAGCCCTGAACAAAGGTTTGCCAACGGGAAGCAAAATCATCCCTTGCGATGTCCTCTGCCGCAACAAGCGGAACGGCGCACAGCACCTGCCCGTCGTGGCGCATGAGAACTTCACCAACAACCTGACCGGCCTGCACCGGGGCTTCAAGGCTCTGGGGCAGGTCGATTTCTATTTGCGGCAGTGCGCCCTTGGGCACAATGGCGGACAGGTCTGCCGTCAGCAGGGCGCCAACCTCAGCTCCGTTGGCGTGGTCAACAGGCAGGGTGCGGATGCTTTCGCCGGAAAGCATCAGGGTGCAGCGCTCATATTCCGCAAAGGCGGTATCCATCAGGGCTGCGGCTTCACTGAACCAATCGGCGCAGTTCAGCACCACGCCGATGATTTCCATGCCGCTGCGCTCTGCACCAAACACCAGGCAGCGGCCTGCCGCCTTGGTATAGCCGGTTTTGATGCCCGTTGCGCCTGGGTAAGTGGCAAGCAGCTTGTTTTTGTTGTTCAGCACCCGGTCGTAGTCGTGTCCTGCCCAGGGGATGGTGGCCCGCCGGGTGGACACAATGGTGCGGAAGGTATCGTGCTTCATGGCTTCACGGGCAATCAGCGCCAGATCCCTTGCGGTGGTGTGGTGTCCCTCGCAGGGCAGACCGTGAGGGGTGAGAAACACCGTGTCCGCGCAGCCCAGATCGTCGGCCCGCTGGGTCATCATGCGGCAGAAGTCCTCTACGCTGCTGCCGATGTGTTCCGCAATGGCCACCGCAGCATCATTGCCGCTGGACAGCATAAGCCCATAGAGCATTTGCTCCAGGGTCAGCTTCTCGCCCAATGCCAGGTAGATGCTGGTGCCGGGCACGCCGAAGGCGTTGCGCCCGCAGGTAACGGTGGAGGACAGGTCGCCCTGCTCCAATGCCAGCAGCGCCGTCATGACCTTGGTGGTGGAGGCCATGGGCAGGGGTGCCTGGGCATTGTGCTCCAGCAGGGTGCGCCCGCTGGCGGCATCGATGATGATGCACGCCTTGGCAGTGGTTTCCACCTGGTGCGCCAGGGCGCTCGCCGGCAGCAGCAGCGCCGCCAGAAGGATGAGGAACCTTCTCATCCCAGCAGGCCATCCTGCTTAGGCTTGGTGAACATGCTTTTCACATCCTCCACCACGCCGGGAATCAGCTCCACCATTCTGTCTGCCACAGAGAGGGACTGGGCGGGCAGCATCCGCACGGATTCACCGCTGACCACCAGGAAACCCACCGGCTGTACGGATACACCTGCGCCGCTGCCGCCCACAAAGGGGAAGTCCTGCGCCGGTGAAGGCTGGCTTTTCTTTTCCGGCTGTGCCAGATCGCCTCCGGCTGTCACATAGCCGAAGCTGACCTTGGAAATGGGGATGATGGTCGCGCCGGAGGTTGCCACCACCGGGTCGCCAATCACGGTGTTCACGTCCACCATATCCTTGATGGAGGACATGGCGGTTTGCATCAGGTCGCCAATGGGATGTTCCATGGGTTACGCCTCCTTTGGTTTGTGCGCAGGATGCTCGCGGCACTCCAGCAGATACGCCGCCAGCACCATGCCCGCTGCGATGATTATGGTACCCAGATGGAAAAAGAGTATGCACCTGGCCTGCACCCGGGTTGGGCCGATGAAATTGGGCTGCACCCGCACATCGGCACTGGGCGGCAGGCAGGCGGCCAGCTGACGTAAAAAGCCTGTGACCAGCGCTGTTTTTGCAGCATCCTGCAGGCCCGGGGAAATCAGTGCCTGAAGCCGCAAAAACCGAACGTGCCTGAAAAGAAAACGCCGGGCCTTGTCCGCCCGCAGCACCGTGCCCGGCAGCCGCATGCCGCGCAGGCGGGCCTCGCCTTGCCCGGGTGCCGCTTTCTGCGCCCGGCGGAAAACCTTCACGCCCCACACCTGCAGGCGCACTTCCAGGCCATGCTGCCACAGCAGGGTCAGCTTCACCGGCGCCGCAAAAAGAAGGAACAGGAAAAGTACCAGCATAGCAGCCTCCCAGGTTTGACGGATGAGGAAAAACCATATATAATAGTTGCATTCGCATAGACGGAGGGATGAGCATGGTTGGTTTGATCGGCGCCATGGCCGTGGAAATGGAAGCCCTGATGGCTCAGGTGGAAAACAGGCAGGAGCAGCGCATTGGCATGGACACCTTTGTCAGTGGCAGGCTATTTGGGCAGGATGCGGTGCTGGCTGTTTGCGGGCCGGGGAAAATCAACGCCGCACTGTGCGCCCAGAGCATGATTCTGCACTATCAGCCCCAGTGGATTCTGAACCTGGGCGTAGCCGGCGCCGGTGACAGCGATGTGTCCATTGGCGATATGGTGATTGCCACTGCCGCCGTGCAGCACGACTGCGATACCTCCCCCATTGGCGACCCTGTAGGCCTGGTGAGCAAGCTGAACCTGATTGAGCTGCCCTGCGATGCTGACCTGCGGGCCCGGCTGGTGCAGGCTGCCTCCACCCTGAAGGACGCCCGGGTGCATGAAGGAATTATTGCCACAGGCGACCAGTTCATCAGCAATGGTGATGTGCGCCAGCGCATTCACGCCCTGTTTGGCGCCAAGGCCGTGGAGATGGAAGGCGGCGCCGTGGCCCATGCCTGCTATATGCACGGCGTTCCCTGCGGCGTGCTGCGCTCCATTTCCGATAAGGCCAACGGCGAAAGCGAAATGGATTACCCCACCTTTGTCCAGCTGGCGGCCAGCCATTCCACCCAGGTGGTGGAGCAGCTGCTGCGGGCCATGCAGTAAGGGGGCGAGCACATGAGCTATCGCAAAATACTGACCATTCAGGATATTTCCTGCGTCGGGCAATGCTCACTGACGGTGGCGCTGCCCATCCTGTCCGCCTGCGGGCTGGAAACCTGCATCCTGCCATCTGCCATCCTGTCCACCCACACGGCAGGCTTTCAGGGGTATACCTTCAGGGATCTGACGGAGGACATGCCCGCCATCGCACAGCACTGGCAAAAGGAGCATATCCAGTTCAGCGGCATTTATACGGGCTATCTGGGCAGCACCAGGCAGATCGCCTATGTGAAGGACATCCTTGCCACCCTGGGCACAGAGGATTGCATCCGCATTGTTGATCCCGCCATGGCGGACAACGGCAGGCTTTACCCGGCCTTTGACATGGCATATGTGCAGGCCATGAAAGGCCTGTGCGCCGCGGCGGATATTCTCCTGCCCAACATCACCGAGGCCTGCCTGCTGGCGGATATGCCCTACCAGGAAAGCTACGACGAAAAGTATATTCATACCCTGATGGATAAGCTGTCCCGCCTGGGTGCCAAAACCATTGTGCTCACAGGGGTTTCCTACGCGCCGGGCAAAACCGGCGTGGCGGTGTATGAAAAGGGCGGGATGCAGTATTACCAGCATGAGAAGATTGCAAAGGGCTGCCACGGCACCGGGGACATTTATGCCTCCGCCTTCACCGGCGCGTTCATGAACGGTATGCCTGTGTATGATGCCGCCAGGATCGCCGCGGACTACACCGTGCGGTGCATCCTGAACACCCAGGGGGACGCCGCCCACTGGTACGGTGCAAAATTCGAAACCGCCCTGGGCTGGCTGATGGCCCGGCTTGGAAAATAATTTCTTGCGCAAACATTTGTGTTTTTGGCGAAAGCACGCTATAATGTATCTGTATCGATTATTGATTCTTGGAGGTTGAAGGATGTACAAGCTGCTTTTGGCGACGGACCAGCCCGAAATTATTGAAGCGTTTCAAGCAGTGAACTCCTGGGAAAGCCTTGGCTTTCGCACGCCGCGGATGGTCACCACCCCCCAGGCTGCCATGGATAGCCTGAAAAAGCACCATGCCGATGGCATCGCCCTGGCCTTCGACAAGGAAAACGAGGCAGTGCTGGCCCCCTGCCTGAGGGATGATTATCCCATCCTGCCCATCATCAACGCCAGCAGGCAGCCGGGCCAGGTGGTTGACTATGTATGCGAGCTTCGCGCCCTGCTGAACCGCACCCACGCAGACTTTTCCAACGATTCCTTTGGCGAGGCAGATATGCTCCAGCTTTGCCGGCACGAGTTCTTCCGCGCCCTGATTGCCGGTGAGATTCACAAGCCCGAGGATGTTGTGCGCCGCATGCGCCTCCTGCGCAGCCATATGAGCCCGGAGCAGCCCTGCGTGCTGCTGGAGCTGGCCATGCCCGAGGGCGATACCTTCCTCACCGGGCGCTGGCACTATGGCACCGAGCGGCTGGAGGTGGCGCTGCGCAATTTCTTCGGCGTGGAGCTGGATGGCATGCGCATGCTGGTATCCGTTTTGCCCAACGAGAAGATTTTCCTGCTGGCCTGCCCCATGCTGGGCGAAACGGTGGCGGATTCCATCTCCGGCGCGGTGTACAGCCACGCCCTGGAAACCATCGCCCATGTGAAGGAATACCTGGGCCTGCACCTTACCATTGCCAGCGTGCGGGTGCTCCCCTGCCTGAAAACCCTTGCGCTGAACACATAACCTATACCATCACACTTAAGGAGGGAAAACAATGGGACTTTTCGACATCCTGAAGGGTCAGCTCATCGACGTCATTGAGTGGACTGACTCCACCAACGACACCATGGTTTACAAGTATGACATGAACGGCAAGGAAATCATGATGGGCGCACAGCTCACCGTGCGGGAAAGCCAGGTAGCGGTTTTCGTCAATGAGGGACAGCTGGCGGACATTTTTCAGCCCGGCCGGTATGAGCTGAGCACGTCCAACATGCCCGTGATGACCGCACTGAAGGCCTGGAAGTTCGGCTTCAACAGCCCCTTTAAGTCCGATGTGTATTTCATCAACACCAAGCAGTTCCTGGACAGGAAGTGGGGCACCACCAACCCCGTCATGATGCGGGATACCGACTTTGGCATGATCCGCCTGCGGGCCTTTGGCATCTATTCCTTCCGTGTGGTGAACCCCGAGGCCTTCCTGAAGGAAGTCTTCGGTACCTCCAGCCTGTTCACCGTGGCAGGCGTGGAAGGACAGATCAAGCGCACCCTGGTCAGCGGCCTGAGCGATGCCATTGCAGAGAGCCACATCCCTGCCCTGGACCTGGCTGCCAACTATGACGAGTTGGCTAACTTCGCCATGCAGGCCATCAACCCCAAGCTCACTCCCCTGGGTCTGAGCCTGACCAGCTTTGTGATTGAAAATATTTCCCTGCCCGAAGAGGTTGAAAAAACCATGGACAAGCGCACCTCCATGGGTGTGCTGGGGGATATGAACAAGTATACCCAATACCAGGCAGCCGAAGCCATGCGGGAAGCCGCCAACAACCCCGGCGGCATGGCTGGTGCTGGCGTGGGCATGAGTGCCGGCATGGCCATGGGGCAGATGTTTGCACAGGCCATGGCACAGCCTGCCCAGCAGGCAGCGCCCGCACAGCAGGCCCAGGGCGGCTTCTGCTCCGGCTGCGGCACTCAGCTGGCACCCGGTGCCAAGTTCTGCCCCAATTGCGGTCAGAAGCAGGGCGGCGCCAATGCCTGCCCCGGTTGCGGCAACCCCGTGCAGCCCGGTGCCAAGTTCTGCCCCAATTGCGGTCAGAAGCTGTAATCAGGGCATCACGCGGATGATACATCCGTCTATCTTCGTTTGCAAAGCCCACCATTTCGCACAATGGTGGGCTTTTTTGTGCCCGGCACAGCACCGGCGCACTTTTGCGGCGCTTACCTTCCCTGCACATACCGCAAAAAAGCAGGCACGACTTTCATCGTTCCTGCTTCCTGGCTGTATTTATTCTCCTATGGTCACGTTCACGCCGTTCACCGCCACATCGCCATCCGCCAGTACAAGAATGTACCGCCGGCCATCGATAATGCGGGTTTCAATCAGGTCGGAATGGGCGGGATCTACGTTGATGGTCACGCTGGGGGTGTTCACCTTGAAGGTTTTGGGCGTTACCATGTTCACCGCAGGCAGCTCGGTATAGGCACCGAAGGCCTGGGTGTACTGCTGGTCGAAGGCATCCAGCTTTTCCTGGGATACACCGGAGGACTGCAGCACGTCCTTCACATCCTGGCGGCTCAGGCACAGGGGCTCGGCATGCTTGTCCGCCTTGCGCTCCTCAATCATCGTGCTGACGGTTTCGTGCACGGCCTGCATCACGTCCAGGCTGCACTCCTCCTGCAGGGTTTCCTGCAGCACCGCCTGGAAGGTTTCCTTCTGCTCGGCGGCAGGCATCTGCGGTTCGGCACCGAAAACATTCTTCATGAATTCATCATGCAGGTTGTCGGCGCTGCGGGTGTAGAACATGGCGCTGTAGATATTGGCGCTGCGCTCCTCAAAGCATGGGAACAGGAACCCCAGCTCCGGCATAGCCACCATCCAGTCCGTGGGCTTGTTGTGGAACTCGCCCTCCGCGGCAAAGTATCCCAGGGCAGGCTTGGTGGGCTTCACAGGGCACACAGCGCAGAGCATGTAGCTGAACACATCGGTGGAGCGCTCCGCATCCGCTTCATCGTTGCCGTCCTTGTAGGGCACGTCATAGCCATCGTAGGTCAGCAGAATCAGGTAGTTGCAGGCCGTCTGCGCCGCCTCCACCGATTGAACCTCCGCCTCCTTCACGGCCTGAATGTACCGGACAATCTTCCCGTACAGCTCGTTCACCGCCATATCATCCTTCAGTGCGGTGGCGCGCAGGTCCATCAGCAGCTTGTGCTCATCACCCTCCATGGTCTGCCGGGCGGTGAATTCCACCGGCAGCAGGTTCTGGCTGGGTGTGCCGCTGAGGGTACGCTTGAAAATGGCCATGTATTTCTCCACTTCCTCCTGGGCCATGCCGTATACCGGCTGGGCGAAGGTGGAAATCACCTGGCCATCGTGGCTCACATAGCAGCCGCGAATAATATTTTGGTTGCGCTTTTCCGGGTTCAGCCTGCGACGAAGCTCGGCAAAATCACGCTGATTCATTTCCGTGTCACCTCATTCCAGCACAATGCGGGGGTTCTCCCGGCTGGGACGGTACATCACAAAGCGGCGCCCAATGCACTGCACCGGCTCTGCCTCAAGCTGCTGGCACAATTCGGTGATAGCTTCCCGGGCAGACAGGGGACACCCCTGCTGCACCGCGCACTTGATCAGCTCCCGGGCCTCCAGGGCATCGCTGGCCTGCTTGATGGTGCCGGGCACAATGCCGTCCTTGCCGATATACAGAATGGTTTCCATGGTGTTGGCCATGGAGCGCAGATACGCACGCTGTTTGCTTGTCATAATCTATCTCCTTCTATCTCAGTCCGTATCAATGCGCCGCTCGTCCGCCGCCACGCTAATCCGGCGAACGCAGCGCACACAAAAGCGGGATTCTTAAGGGATGAAATCCCTTAAGCGGGATTGTCAAGGGCAGCGCCCTTTGGCGTTTACTCAATGAAATCAAATTCCATGTCGATGATGCGCACGGTGTCGCCTTCCTTGGCGCCGGCGGCGCGGAGAGCATCGATGACACCCCAGCGGCGCAGGGTACGGTGGAACCAGTTCATGGATTCCTCATCGTCGAAGTTCACGCTGTCCAGCAGGCGCTCCATGGCGGAACCGATAACCTCGTACACCGCGCCGTCCCTGGCGATCTCGAAGGTACCGGGCTTGATGGACTCATCCAGCTCGATTTCCTCTTCAAAGTGCACAATGGGCGGCAGGGTTTCCAGGGTGTCCGCCACGGCGTCCAGCAAGGCATCAAAGCCTTGGCGGGTGGCTGCGCTGACGGGGAAAATCGGGTAGCCGGTGCCCTTTACATGCTCGCGGAACATCTCCAGATATTCATCCGCATCGGTCAGATCCATCTTGTTGCACACAATGATCTGCGGCCTGTCCGCCAGCTCGCCATAGCTGCGCAGCTCGTGGTTGATCCGGTCGAAATCCTCCATGGGGTCGCGGCCTTCGGAGCCGGAAATGTCCACCACGTGCAAAAGCAAGCGGGTGCGCTCCACATGGCGCAGGAAGTCGTGCCCCAGGCCCACGCCGTCCGCCGCGCCCTCCACCAGGCCGGGAATATCCGCCAGCACAATGTCCTTGCCGTGGCGGCGGAAAATGCCCAGGTTGGGGGTCAGGGTGGTGAAGTGATAGTTGCCAATCTTCGGCTTGGCGCTGGTGACAACGGAGAGAATGCTGCTTTTGCCCACATTGGGGTAGCCCACCAGGCCCACATCCGCAATGGTTTTCAGCTCCAGGCGGAAGGTGTGCACCTCGGTCTTCACACCGGGCTTGGCAAAGTTGGGTGCCTGGCGGGTGGGGGTAGCGAAGTGCACATTTCCCCAGCCGCCCTTGCCGCCCCGTAGCAGCCGGCGGGTTTCGCCGGGCTTGTCCATGTCAGCTACCACGCGCCCGGTTTCCTCGTCCCGGACAACCGTGCCCACGGGCACCTTGATGGTCAGGCTCTCACCCCGGCTGCCTGTGCAGCGGCCCGCAGCACCGTCCTCGCCATTCTCGGCGGTGTATTTGCTGCGGAAGCGGAAATCCAGCAGGGTGTGCATGTTAGGGTCGGCAAAGAGCAGCACATCGCCGCCATTGCCGCCATCGCCGCCATCCGGGCCGCCGTTGAGCACATACTTCTCCCGGTGGAAGGACATGCTGCCGTTGCCGCCGTTGCCGGCCTTGGCGGTGATCTTTACATGATCAACAAAATTGGGCATGAGGAACCTCCTGTTCTCACGAAATGCCTCCGCAAAAGCAGGCATTCCCACATCTGCAAATAGCTTCCCCTCCATTATACCACGCATTCCCCCAGAAGAAAACCCCCAAAGTTGGAGGGACGGGCAGAGGCTCTGCCTCTGCACTCCGGCAGGGACGCCGTCCCTGCACCCTGCTTAAGGGATTTCATCCCTTAAGAATCCCTTTTGGGGCAATGCTTCGTACGCCGTGCCAGAAGGGGTCACGGTGCGCGACAGGCGCACCGCGACGCGGGCGAGCAACGCCGCTGCGGCATTTGTGGAGGGCCGATGGGTGCGAACGCATACGAGTGCTCCCGCGTGCTCTCTCAGTCAGGCTGCCGCCTGCCAGCTCCCTCCCGGAGGGAGCCTTTGCTCGCTGTTGCAGCCATACGTTTCCGCGTCGCGGCGCGCCCTTTGCGCGGCGTGACCCCCGCAAAGAAAAACCCCGCTCCAAACCAAAAGAGCGGGATTCTTAAGGGCTGAAGGCTCTTAAGCAGGGTGCAGGGACAGCGTCCCTGCCGGGTTTCCAAAGGGCAGCGCCCTTTGGCGTTCAATCCTCGTGACCCAGCTTGGGCTCGGCAAAGAGCTGGGCGTGGTACAGGCTGAAGTGGCCCGAGAGCATGAAGCTGACTGCGGCGGTAATGCCGAACAGGGGCAGGTATTCCGCGCCGAAAAGCTCCACCGACAGCAGCACTGCCGCAATGGGTGCATTGGTCACGCCGCAGAAAACGCCAGCCAGGCCCAGCGCCGCGCCCAGGGCCGGGGACATGCCCAGCAGGCCTGCCACCGTGCACCCCAGGGTGGAGCCCACAAAGAAGGACGGCACAATCTCCCCGCCCTTGAACCCGGCAGAGAGGGTCAGTGCGGTCATCAGCAGCTTCAGGGCGAAGGCCCAGGGCTTGGCCTGACCGTCCAGCGCGGCAAGGATAACCCCCATGCCGCCGCCGTTGTAGTCCCGGGTGCCCAGCAGCAGGCTCAGCAGCACCACCGCCGCGCCGCCCAGGGCAATGCGCAGAAAATCGTTCTTCACAGCCTTGCGGAAGCTGCGGCCTGCCAGGTGCATCACCGTGCAGAACAGGATGGACACCAGCGCGCAGGCCACGCCCAGGCCCAGGGCCTGCACGGCGGACAGCGCATCCACCGCCTGTAGGCCGGAGGCCAGGTGCCATGGCTCCTGGGGTGCACCGATGAGCCGGGCCATCAGCGCTGCCGTGGCGGCGGACACCACGCAGGGCATGAACGCCCTGTAGTGAAAGCGGCCTACCTCTATCATCTCAATCACAAACACAGCGGCAGTCAGCGGCGTGCCGAACAGGGCGGAGAACAGCGCCGCCATGCCGCACAATTCGCAAATGCGGCGGGAATCCCCCTTGGGTCGGGTCAAATCGCCCACGGCAGCGCCCAGGCTGCCACCCAGCTGCAGCGCCGCGCCTTCACGCCCGGCAGAGCCGCCCAGCAGGTGGGTAATGACGGTTGACAGAAAGATGGCGGGCGCCATCAGCACGGGCACATGCTCCTGGCTGCGCACGGTGGCGATAATCTCGTCCGTGCCCAGGGACAGGGGGAGCCTCATCAGCCGATACACCCCGGCAATGCACAGGCCGCCCACAGGCAGCAAAAAGAGCAGCCACGGCTGCTGCTCCCGCAGGTGTGTGGCAGCCTCCACCGCCATGGCAAACACGCCGCCCACCAGCCCGCACACCGCGCCAATGCCCACGCCCGTGGCCACCCAGCGCGCAAACGCCAGGCAATACGCCCAGGATGCATGCAAATGCTTGCGAATCATTGGTCTCGACCTCGATATTACATGAATTTTGCGGAGAATAGTGTAGCACGTTGGGAAGGGCGGGTCAAGGGTCAGCGGATTTCCTGCTCCAGGGTGTCGAACACAGCCGTGGAGAAAAACGCGCCCAGGGAAATGTCCAATCCATCACACAGCTTTTTGATGAGATTGATGGTCAGTTCCTTGCGGCGAGGGTTCAGCATGGAGTATACGCTGGATGGCGTAACGCCAGAGAGCGTAGCCAGCTCATTCACGGACATGCCCCGGGCCTTCAGCAGCTCCTGAAAGCGGGCAACAACGGCTTCCTTCACATTCAGCATTTTCTATCACCTCTGGCTCATGATAAAAAATCTTGCGCATGTGAGTATACGCACTTGCGTAACGAAAGGAAATCATTGCATAAAAAAGAAAATTTGGACGATTTGGGCCAACATGTTTTCCAAACGGCACATCAAAAAAGGCTTGCAAACGAAGCCGAATGCAAAGCGCTGCGCCCGCACAGGCGGCGCACCTTATTCTATGGCAGACCACCATCCTATATACCCTTGTTTTTTTATGATGGAAGAATAAGAAATAATCAGGCCGCTGCAAGGCTTTTACACCCACCCGTGGCAGAAGGCTTTCCTCCTTCCGTCACCTGTCCCCCTTGGAAAAGGATGCCACGCACTCCACACCGCTGGTCCAGCAGAACATATCCACCGGCTGCACCTTGTCCAGCTGGTAGCCGTGCTGGAGGAGCAGGGCGGCGTCGCGGGCCTGGGTGGCTACATTGCAGCTGACGTACACAATGCGGCGGGGTGCGG
>CAYMOM010000005.1:0-45802 GCA_964391995.1 uncultured Faecalibacterium sp. | reverse complement strand
ATGGCGCTGTGGGCGCCTGTGCCGTAGTAGTACTCGGCAGACATCTGGAAGAAGTCGCCCCTTTGGGCCTGGCGCATGAAGTCGCAGGCCAGGGCCATGTTTTCCGCCTTGCTCAGCTCCGCATTATACCGGAAGGAAGCCGCCTCGTAAAAGGGATTGCCCTCGGCGGCGGAAACATCCTCCCACATGAGGCCGTAGTAATAGGGCTTGCAGCCGGCAGAGGGCATGTTGTTGGGGATCTTCAGCTGCACGTCCGGATATTCCGCCATGCGGAAGCTATCGCGGTTTTTGCGGAAAAGGTAGGTGGTGAAGTTTTTGCAAACGTATATGTCGCTGGAATCAGCAGCCTTCTGCGGGCGGCCGTTGGCCTTTTCGTACAGCTCCTGCCCCAGGGCAATGATGCCATCGATGAAATCGTTTCTGGCAGCAGGGTCATAGGCTGGCTCGGCGGTAGGGACAGGGGTGGGCGTAGGGTTTTCCAGTGCCTCGATAACAGTATCGGGCACCATTTCACCATCATCGGTGATGAGGATATACTCCACCACCTCGGTGATGGAATAATCATCCTCGGCCAGGCCGGGCACAAGCAGCAGCATGGCTGCCGCCAGCAGAAGAATGAACCTGATGCGCATAGCAGTACCTCCTTGGGGCCCAACCATTGTACCCGATTCTTCCTTTGCTGGCAAGAGGATGAATGTAAAAAACAAAGGGTGAGAACTGCCGGGCATGAAAAAGTCCTTGCTAAAAGAAGCAAAATCCTGTATACTACATAGTGACCCTGTCTTTGGGCGTGTTTGGCATGGACAAAGCTGCGCCCCGAAGGGAGTCCCGCACAAGGAGGTTGAATAAACCATGGAGTGTAAGATTAAAAACGATATTGGCACCATCTTCATCACTGAGGATGTTATGCTCAAGGTTGTGGGCTATGCGGCGCTGGAGTGCTACGGCATCGTCGCCATGTCTTCCCGCCGGGCCAAGGACGGCTTTGTTGAATGGCTGGGCCGGGAAAATCTTTCCAAGGGTGTGCAGATCCGCAATGCGGGCGACATGCTGGACGTGGATCTCTTTATCATTGTGGAATACGGCATCTCCATTGCCGAGGTGTGCAAGACCATCGTGGACACCGTGCGCTACAAGCTGGAAAGCATGACGGGCGTGAAGGTGCGCAAGGTGAACATTTCCGTGGAAGGGATCCGCATTTGATCCGATAGGAACGCTCGTGAACGGAGGAAGAATCCTTGATACAGTTTAAGACGATCGACGGCCTTTTGCTGCGCGACATGGTGGTTGCCGGCGCGGCCCTGCTGGAAAAGAACCGTGAAGCGGTGGATGCACTGAACGTGTTCCCCGTGCCCGACGGCGATACCGGCACCAATATGTCCCTGACCATGCAGAGCGCCACCCGCGAGGTGAACAGCAAGGAGTTTCTGCGGGCGGATGAGGCGGCAAACGCCCTGGCCAAGGGTGCCCTGCGCGGCGCCCGGGGCAATTCCGGCGTGATCACCTCCCAGCTGCTGCGCGGCTTTGCCAAGGCGCTTTCCGGCATTGACAAGGTGACCCCTGTGCAGTTTGCCCAGGCCCTGAAGGCCGGCGCCGACCAGGCCTACAAGGCCGTGATGAAGCCCAAGGAGGGCACCATCCTCACCGTGGCAAGGGTGATTGCAGAGGATGCCATCAAACAGGTTCAGAAGGATCCTGACGACTACGAGGGCCTGATGAACGTGATGCTGAAAACCGGCGAGGACATTCTCCGCCGCACCACCGATATGCTGCCTGCCCTGAAGCAGGCCGGCGTGGTGGACTCCGGCGGACGGGGACTTCTGCTGATTTACACCGGCTATGCCGCTGTCATGCGGGGTGAGGACATTTCCACCATCGCCCCGGACATGGAGGCGGATGGCGTGGCTGTCTTTGAAGACAACCACGAAACCCTGGAGGAGATCAAGTTTGCCTACTGCACCGAGTTCCTCATCCAGCGCCTGAATGACAACTGCAACGAGCATGCGGTGGATTCCTTCCGCCGCCGGCTGAACCGCATTGGCGACAGCGTGGTGGTGGTGAACGACCTGGATGTGATCAAGGTGCATGTGCACACCAACAACCCCGGCCGGGCGCTGGAGTACGGCCTGGAGCTGGGTGAGCTGGTGAATCTGAAGATCGAAAACATGCTGGAGCAGCGCCGTGAAAACGAGCGCAAGGAGGCAGCCGGGAAGGCTCCAGCCGCGCCTGCGGAGCCGGAGAAGGACTTCGGCATGGTGGCGGTTTCTCTGGGCGATGGGTTCAGCCAGATTTTCCGCGACCTGACGGTGGATCACATCGTTGAGGGCGGACAGACCATGAACCCTTCCATCAAGGATATTCTGGATGCCATCAACGCCGTGAACGCCAGATGCGTGTTCGTTTTCCCCAACAATGGCAATGTGACCATGGCGGCCCAGCAGGCTGCCGAGCTGGCGGAAAAGCAGGTGTTTGTCATCCCCACCAAGAACGTAGCCATGGGCATTGCGGCAGCGGTGGCTTTCCAGCCGGACGTCAGCGGCGATGAAAACGCTGCCCGCATGGAGGAAGCTGCTCAGCGGGTGAAGACCGGCACGGTGACCTATGCCGTCCGCGACAGCGAATACAACGGCGTGCATATCAACCAGGGCGATATCATCGGCCTGCACAATGGCGCCATTGAGTATTCCGGCACCAGCGTGCACGATGTGGTGATGGAAATGATGCAGGCCATCGTGACCGATGAGGATGAGCTGATCACCGTCTACTTCGGCCAGGAAACCACCGAGGCGGACGCCCGGCAGGTGACCGAGGAGATCGCTGATGCCTATCCCGACTGCGATGTGGAGTGCCACATGGGCGGTCAGCCGCTATACTACTATCTGATTTCTGTGGAGTAAATATGGAGCTTTCCATGCTCAAGGGCCTTGGTCCCACTCGCCTGGAATCACTTCGCGCAATGGGCATCGTCTCGTTGCGCGATTTGTTATGTTATCTCCCTGCCCGCTATGAGGACAGAACGCAGGTTACCCCCTGTGCCCTGGCCCGGGGCGGCGAGGTGCTGGTGGAGGGTGTGGTGCTGGACAAGCCCAGGCTCAGCCGCTTTAACGGGCTGACGAAGATCACCGCCACCATCCAGGATGCCTCCGGCAAACTGGCGCTGGTGTGGTACAATCAGCCGTGGGTATGCCAGCAGCTGCCTGTGGGGCAGGTGATGATGCTTTTCGGACGCATGGCGCTGAAAAACGGACGGCGCGCCCTGCAAAACCCGCAGCAGGTGGCGGAAAAGTCCATCCTGCCGGTGTACAGGGCGGTGAAGGACATTCCGGCGAAAACCTTCCGCGGGCTGATGCAATCGGCCCTGACCCAGGTGGAGGACTGCTGTCCGGAAACCCTGCCCCGAACCCTGCGCCTGCGCCATGGCCTGTGCGAGCGGAACTTCGCCATCCGGCAGGCCCATTTTCCGGACAGTCTGGAGGATCTGCGCAAAGCAAGGCGACGGCTGGCCTTCGAGCAGATGCTGATGTACCAGGCCGCCATTGGCCTTCTGCGCCACAGGCAGGAGGATGGCTTTTCCATGCCCATTGCCCAGGATGCACCGGAAGCATTCTGGCGGCAGATGCCTTTCCCGCCCACCGGTGCGCAAAAGCGTGTGCTGGAGGAAATCGCTGCCGACCTGCGCCGCAATAGTGCCATGAGCCGCCTGGTGCAGGGGGATGTGGGCTGCGGCAAAACCGCGCTGGCCTTTGGCGCCATGGCCATGGCCTGCCATGCCGGCTATCAGGCAGCCATGATGGCGCCCACGGAAATACTGGCACGGCAGCACTACGAATCCGCCAAGGCCATGCTGGAACCCATGGGCATTGCCTGCGGGCTGCTGATTGGCTCCATGAAGGCCAAGGAGAAAAAGACTGCCCATGCCGCCATTGCCGATGGAAGCTGGCAGGCGGTGTTCGGCACCCATGCGCTGATCAGCGAAGGCGTGCATTATCAGCACCTGGGCCTGGTGGTAACGGACGAACAGCACCGCTTTGGCGTGCGCCAGCGCTCCGTTTTACAGGAAAAGGGACAGGAAAATCAGCAGGCGCCCCATGTGCTGGTCATGTCCGCCACGCCCATTCCACGCACCCTGGCGCTGATACTGTATGGCGACCTGGATGTTTCCGTAGTGGATGAGCTGCCGCCGGGCCGCACGCCTGTGCGCACACGCATTGTGCCGGAAAGCAAGCGAGGGGGCATGTACGGGTTCCTGCGCCAGCAGGTAGCGGCAGGCAGGCAGGCCTATGTGGTCTGCCCTCTGGTGGAGGACAGCGAGGCCATTGAGAACGTCCGCTCCGCCAAGGCCACCTATGAGGCGCTGGCCCGGGGCGAGCTTGCCGGCCTGGGTGTGGGGCTGACCTGGGGCGCTCAGCCGCCGGAAGAAAAGGCGGAGGTTCTCCGCAGGTTCTATGCGGGGGAATTGGATGTGCTGGTGTCCACCACGGTGATTGAGGTGGGCGTCAGCGTGCCCAACGCCACGGTGATGATTATTGAAAATGCCGAGCGCTTCGGCCTGTCCCAGCTGCATCAGCTTCGGGGGCGCGTAGGGCGCGGCAGCGCGGAAAGCTGGTGCTTTCTGCTGGCGGAGGAGAACGAACGCCTGCGTACCCTGTGCGCCACCAATGATGGCTTTGCAGTGGCACAGAAGGATCTGGAGCTGCGGGGCCCGGGGGATCTGATGGGCACCAGGCAATCCGGCGAAATGCTGGCAGGCTTCCTGCTGGATGGGGACGTGCGCCTGCTGGAGGAAGCTGCCCGCTGCATGAAAGAACTGCGGGAAAACCCTGAAATGCAGGATGAGCGCATTGCCGTGGAGCAGGAGGCGGCGCTGTATTACAGGGAGAAGCTATCCCATGTGGCACTGAACTGATGGAAAGGATGCTTCATGATGAAACGACTGACCAGGTTTTTGAAGCCCTATCGGCTGCAGGTGTTTCTGGGGCCGGTGTTCAAGCTGATAGAAGCCATTTTCGAACTGATTGTCCCCCTGGTGATGGCGGACATGATTGACGTGGGCGTTGCCAACCGGGACATTGCCTACCTGTGGCAGCGTGGCGGGCTGCTGGTGCTGCTGGGTGTGGTGGGCCTGTGCTCCTCCCTGACCTGCCAGACCATGGCCTGCCGGGCATCCCAGGGCGTAGGAACAGACCTGCGCCGGGCGCTGTTCCACCACATCAACACCCTTTCCTGGCGGGACCTGGACCATTTCGGCACGCCTACGCTGATCACCCGCATGACCGCCGACATCAACCAGATGCAGACAGCGGTTGCCATGCTGATCCGCCTGGTGGTGCGTGCACCCTTCCTGGTGATTGGCGCGGTGGTGATGGCCATGCGCATCGACCTGCACCTGTCCCTGGTGTTTCTGGCGATTGTGCCGCTGGTGGCGCTGGTTTTGTACATGGTGATGAGCCGCTCGGTGCCGTTTTTCAAGACCATCCAGCGGAAAACCGACCGAGTGGCGCTGATTACCCGTGAAAACCTGGCTGGCGCCCGGGTGGTGCGCGCCTTCCGCAAGCAGGACAGCGAGGAGCACCGCTTTGACGATGCCTGCGATGACCTGGCGGCCAACGCCATCAGCATCGGCAAGCTGAATGCGGTGCTTTCTCCCTTCAGCTTCCTGATCCTCAACCTGGGCATTGTGGCTATCCTGTGGTTTGGCGGCGTGCGGGTGGACACGGGGCACCTGTCCCAGGGTGAGGTGGTGGCCTTTGTCAACTACATGACGCAGATTCTTCTGGCCCTGGTGGTGGTGGCGAACCTGGTGGTGATCTTCACCAAGGCAGCAGCCTCCGCCGCACGCATCAACGAGGTGTTCGACACCGCGCCTTCCATTGACGATGCAGGCCGCGAGCCGGTGTCCCCTGTGAAGGGTGCCAGCCGGGTCAGCTTCCGGGGCGTGAATTTTGCCTATTACGAGGGTGCGGAGTATGCCCTGCACCGCATTGACCTGGACATTCCCGCCGGTGCAACCCTGGGGGTCATCGGCGGCACGGGCAGTGCCAAATCCACCCTGGTGCAGCTGATTCCACGGCTGTACGACGTAACCGCCGGTCAGGTGCTGGTGGATGGCGTGGATGTGCGGGATTACCCTCTGAATCAACTTCACGCAAAAATCGGCATGGTGCCACAGGGCAACCTGCTGTTTTCCGGCACCATCCGGGATAACCTGCGCTGGCGCAAGCCCGATGCCACGGACGATGAGCTGTGGGCGGCGCTCCGAACGGCCCAGGCAGAAGATTTTGTGCGCAAGATTGGCCTGGATGCCCCGGTGGCCCAGGGCGGCGCCAACTTCTCCGGCGGGCAGAAGCAGCGCCTGACCATTGCCCGGGCGCTGGTGGGCCAGCCGGATATCCTCATTCTGGACGATTCCTCTTCCGCTCTGGACTATGCCACCGATGCGGCCTTGCAGAAGGCACTGTATCACCTGGCGCCCAAGCCCACGGTGATCACCGTATCCCAGCGGGTGAGCACCGTGCGCCGGTGCGATACCATCATTGTGATGGAGGATGGGAAAATCGTGGGCCGGGGCACCCACCAGCAGCTGCTGGACGGCTGTCCCACCTATCAGGAAATCTGCGCATCCCAGATGAAAAACGAGGAGGCGAAAGCATGAGCAGCAAAACCGTTTTTCTCCGGCTGATGCAGTTTGTGAAGCCCTATCGCCTGCAGCTTCTGGGTGCGCTGGGCTGCGCCGTGGTGTATGTGGTCATGTCCCTTCTGTGCCCGGTGCTGATCGGCAATGCGGTGGATGTGATCATCGGCCCGGGTGAGGTGGACTTTGCCGTCATCGGGCACTATGCGCTGCTGCTGGCAGGCGCCATTGCACTGGGCGCGCTGTTCCAGTGGCTGATGAGCCTGTGCACCAATACCGTTTCCTACAAGACCACCAGCGATTTGCGGGTCAGGGTGTTTTCCCGGCTGATCCGGGTGCCGCTGAAGTACATTGACAGCACCGCCCACGGCAATATGATCAACCGGGTGGTCAACGATGTGGACGCGGTGGGCGATGGCCTGCTGCAAGGCTTTACCCAGCTGTTTTCCGGTGTGATTACCATCCTGGGCACCCTGTGCTTCATGGTTTCCATCAACCCGCTGATTGCCCTGGTGGTGGTGGCGCTGACGCCGGTTTCCCTCATCATTGCTGCGCTGATTGCCCGGGGCACCCACAAGACCTTCATCAAGCAGAGCCAGATTCAGGGTGAACTGAGCGGGCATGTGAACGAAATGGTTTCCGGCCAGAAGCTGATCAAGCTCTTCGGTCACGAGCAGGCCAGCGAGGAACGGTATGAGGAAATCAACCAGCAGCTGTACAAATGGGGGTTCAGGGCGCAGATCTACCCGGCCTTCACCAACCCCCTGACCCGCTTCGTCAATGGGCTGGTGTATGCAGCTGTGGGCATTGCCGGCGCGCTGACGGCGGTTGCCGGCGGCATGTCCGTGGGCCAGCTGAGCTGCTTTCTCAGCTACGCCAACCAGTACACCAAGCCCTTTAACGAGGTGACGGGCATCCTGGCCCAGCTGCAGACCGCCATGGCCTCTGCCAGGCGGCTGATGGAGCTGATGGACGAGCCTGCCGAGCAGGAATCAGCTAAGGCACTGCCTGCGCCGGAAAAGGCCGCCATTGCCTTTGAGGATGTGTCCTTCCAGTACCTGCCGGACAAGCCGCTGATCCAGCACTTCAGCCTGCGGGTGGAGCCGGGCCAGAGGATTGCCATTGTGGGCCCGACAGGCTGCGGCAAAACCACGCTGATCAACCTGCTGATGCGCTTTTACGATGTGACGGAAGGCCGCATCACCCTGGGCGGCGTGGACATAAGGGACATGACAAGGGATGAGCTTCGCGCCCGGTTTGGCATGGTGCTCCAGGAAACCTGGCTGACCCAGGCCACCGTGGCGGAGAACATCGCCTATGGCAAGCCGGACGCCACCCGGGAGGAGATCATCGCCGCTGCCAAGGCGGCCTATGCCCACGGGTTCATTACCCGGCTGAAGGACGGCTACGACACCGTGCTCACCGAGCAGGGCGCCAACCTTTCCCAGGGGCAGAAGCAGCTTTTGTGCATTGCCCGTGTGATGCTGATGAACCCGGACATGCTGATCCTGGACGAGGCAACATCCAACATCGATACCCGCACGGAGATGAACGTGCAGCGGGCTTTCAGCGCCATGGTGAAGGGACGCACCAGCTTTGTGGTGGCGCACCGCCTTTCTACCATCCGGGAGAGCGATGTGATTCTTGTCATGCGGGACGGGCATGTGGTGGAGCAGGGCAGCCACGAGGAACTGCTGGAGAAAGGCGGCTTCTACAAAACCCTGTACGAGAGCCAGTTTGCCCGGGTGGAATAAAGGAAAGGAGAATGCTGCATGGAAAATACCTGCTTTGAAAACCGGGAGCTTTCCTGGCTGCGATTTAACGAGCGCGTGCTGGAGGAGGCAGAAGACCCACGGGTGCCCCTGTGCGAGCGCCTATCCTTCCTCTCCATTTTCCAGAGCAACCTGGACGAGTTCTTCATGGTGCGCATCGGCAGCCTGCACGACCAGATGCTGCTGGACAAGGAGAGCCGGGAAAACAAAACCTTCATGACTCCCGGGGAGCAGATTGACGCGGCGCTAGCCCGCATCCGCCAGCTGTGCCGCCGCCGGGATGAAGCCTATGCCGAGCTGATGGAGCGCCTGCAGGAGCAGGGGATTTCCATTGTGAATTTCCGCACCATCAGCAAGGAAACAGAAAAATACCTGGCTGACATGTTCCGCAAGGAATTTATGCCGCTTCTGTCCACCTTCATCGTGGGGCGGAAGCAGTCCTTCCCCTTCCTGAAGAACAAGGCCATTTACGCCGCTGCCGTGCTGGAAACCAAGGGCAAGGGCAGCAAGAAGATCGGCATCGTTCCCTGCGGGGATACGGCGTTTCCCAGGCTGATTGCCATTCCGGAGCGGACAGGCTGCTTCATGCTGGCGGAGGAGCTGATCCTCCACTACCTGCCGCTGATGTTCCCCGGTCATAAGGTGACCAGCAAAACCCTGGCCCGCATTACCCGCAATGCGGACATTGACGCGGACAGCATCTATGACGAAGACCTGAACTACCGCGACCACATGGCTGAGGTGGTGCAGCTGCGCAAAAAGCTGTGCCCCGTGCGCATGGAGCTGAGCCGGGAGATTGACCAGGACACCATGGACGAGCTGTGCAGCCTGCTGAAGCTGGATCCGGAGCGGGTGTATGAATACGATGCGCCCCTGGACACCTCCTTCTTGTACGGGATTGCGGATCACCTGCGCAGCCATGCAGAGCTGTTCTATGCACCCCGGCATCCCCAGGCATCCCCAGACCTGGACGAGCGCCGGCCTATTCTGGACCAGGTGGCGGAAAAGGATGTGCTGCTCCACTATCCCTACCAGAGCATCCGCCCCTTCCTGACCATGCTGTCCCAGGCCGCCCACGACCCCCAGGTAGTGTCCATCCGCATGACCCTGTACCGCCTGGCACGGGACAGCAAGGTGGTGGAAAGCCTGGTGGAGGCCGCCGAAAACGGCAAGCAGGTGGATGTGCTGGTGGAACTGAAGGCCCGCTTTGACGAGGAGAACAACATTGAGTGGAGCCGCCGGCTGGAGAAGGCCGGGTGCCATGTGATCTACGGTATTGAGCACATCAAGGTGCACAGCAAGCTGTGCCTGATTACCAGAAAGACCGAGGACGGCATTCAGTACATTACCCAGATTGGCACCGGCAACTACAACGAAAAGACCAGCCGCCTGTACACCGACCTGAGCTACCTGACCGCCCGCAGGGAAATTGGCGAGGAAGCGCTGACGGTGTTCCAGGCGCTGATGCTGGGCGAAACGGTGGACCATGTGCAGCAGCTGCTGGTGGCACCCCATTGCCTGCAGAACAAGCTGCTGGACATGATTGACGGCGAAATGGCCAAGGGCGATAAGGGCCACATCCGGGTAAAGCTGAACAGCCTGAGCGACAAAACTCTGATGAAAAAGCTGGTGGAGGCCAGCCAGGCCGGCGTGAAGATCGACATGATCGTCCGGGGCATCTGCTGCCTGCGGGCCGGCGTGCCCGGGCTGACGGAGAACATCCGCATCATCAGCGTGGTGGGGCGCTTCCTGGAGCACAGCCGCATTTACATCTTCGGCAATGGTGACAGCGCCAAATTCTACATTTCCAGCGCCGACTGGATGACCCGCAATACCCTGCGCCGGGTGGAGGTTGCCTGCCCCATTCAGGATGAAAAGGCCAAGGCCCGGCTGGAGAACACCTTCCGCATCATCTGGCAGGACAATGTGCAGGCCCGCCAGCAGCAGCCGGACGGCACCTACACCCGCCGCTATCCCGGCAGCGAGGAGCCGCTTTCCAGCCAGAACTGGCTCTACGATGAGGCCTACCGCCTGGCAGGCAAATAACACGCAGGCCGCGCCCATGAACGAGCGCGGCCTTTTCCTGTTACCTGCCGGAGCATCCGCAGCTGCCACAATTCCTGCTGCAGGAGCAACCGCCGGACGTGGACTGCACATTGCCTTCGTTGGTCTGGCAGGTGCTGGGGAACAGGGGAAGGGAGAAGAAGGTTTCGCAGACCGAGTCGGCAAACTCCTCTGCCGGAGGAATGTTGCAGAAGCCGTAGCTGGGCATGAGGATCTCCACATTGGCCAGCACCTTCATGATCACGGTGACGCACACGGTCATCTTGAACTGGTTGTTGCCCAGGTAAGTGCCGGAAACGCAGATGGCGCTGACCATGGCCTCCAGCGTGTAAGGGATGATGGACTCATCCGGGATGGACAGCAGCAGGTCCTGATCCACGGACACCACGCCCTTGCCAATGTACTCGGTGCAGCGGCTGTCGGTAAACAGAATGTCGATGGGGGCATCCACCGTGCAGCGCACCCGGGCGAAGCAAGGCCTGTCGCACAGGCGATCCACCGTCAGGTTGCGGATGGTGCCTTCCGTGGTGGTGGAGCGGCAGCTCTCAAAGGTGATGGGCGGCACCGGGGCCGAGGTGGGCGGCACGGTTTCCTGCACATCCTGGCAACCGCAGGTGTTGCACTGGCAGGTGTTAGCCACCTGGGCATAGCTGGTGATGGTCACGGTCTGGTCGTCCAGCTGACGCTGAACAAGGCCGCTGTCGTACACGCGCTTCACCTGCACGCACACACGCTCCTGCAGGCCATCCAGGGCGCTGCCGGAAATGGTGCCCGGGCAGCAGGAGGGATTGGCGTTTTTGTAGGAATAGAAGCTCATTCTTCCACGCCTCCTTGTTTTTCGGCCCCTTGTGCGGGCCTTCACCAGCAATGTATGAGGTGAAATGAATTGTGTGCGCCGGCGCATGCTTTATCAGAAAAAGGGCCACACTAACGCCGAAAGGAGTGGATGACCATGAAATTTTCCGTCAATGATCGGTGCATTTCCTGCGCCCAGTGCGTCAATAGCTGCCCGGAGGTGTTTGAATTTGCCCCGGATGGCCTGGCCCATGTGAAGGATCAGCCTGCTGCCGGCGTTTTGACCGCCAAGGCCATGGAGGCCCTGGCCGGCTGCCCGGTGGACGCCATTGAGGCCCACGAGTAAGAATCAGCACTTGACGAAAGGGAGCCTTGCGGCTTATACTATCTAAAGAAGCGAAAGGGGAGAGAAACGTGCGCAAGGGCGATGAGAAGCGCCAGGAGATGCTGACGGTGGCAGAGCGCCTGTTCTGCCTGAAGGGGTACGAGGCCACCAGTGTGCAGGATATTTTGAATGTGCTGCATGTGAGCAAAGGCGGCTTTTACCATCACTTTGCCAGCAAGGAGGCCCTTTTGCATACGCTGTTTTACCAGCGGGCGGAGCGGGCGCTGGAGCGCACCGAGGAAGCGTTGGCCCATGAAACCGATGTGCTGCGCCGGTTGAACCTGCTGATGTATGGCTATTTGCCCCTGAGACGGGAGGAAGCGGATTTCCTGGGTATGCTGCTGCCCATGCTGGACAAGCCCGAGGGCCGTGCCCTGCGCCTGAGCTATCAGGATGCGCTGAGGGAAACCTTCCTCCCTGCCATGGAGCGGGAGCTGGCCATGGCGCAGGACGCCAGGGTGATTTTTCCGCCCCATGGGGATATGGCGGACATTGTGCTGTGCCTGCTGGCCCAGTGCTGGGTGGATGTGGCCGCAGAGCTGACAGAGGCCGGCAAAAAAGCGCAGCGGCCGGAGCCTGCTGCGCTGATGAACGTGCTGGGGAAGTACCGCCGGGCGCTGGAAAGGCTGCTGGATGCACCCTTCGCCGGCATTGAAATCATCCCCCTGGAGGAGTGGGACGAGGTTGTGGGCAGGCTGGCCAGCCGGCTGCTGCTGCCCATGCAGGGATAGCTTATCGCTTGCCGGGCCTTGCCCTGGTATGTTTGGACGGCCGCTTGTCGGCAGCCTTCTGTTTGGCAGCAGGCTGCTGGCGGGCGGCTGCTTTCTTGTGATGCCGGGGCGCATCCGGCGGCACAAGGCATTCCCTATCCCAGCCGATCAGATCTTCCCGGCCTGCCAGCCGCAATGCCTTGCGCACCAGCGGCTGGTTTTTTGCTGTGCGGTATTGCATCAAAGCCCGCTGCATGGCCTTTTCCTCGGGGGAGCGGGCCACATAAACAGGCTTCATGGTGCGCGGGTCAAGGCCGGTGTAGAACATGCAGGTGCTCAGGGTGCCAGGCGTGGGGTAGAAGTCCTGCACCTGCTCGGGGTAGAAGCCGGTGTCCCGCAGGTAGCAGGCCAGCTCGATGGCGGCGTGCAGGTCGCTGCCGGGGTGGCTGCTCATCAGGTAGGGGATCAGGTACTGCTTCAGCCCCAGGCGGCGGTTTACATCCACATACCGCTGAACGAAGGCATCGTATACATCCCGGCCGGGCTTGCCCATCTTGTCCAGCACATAGGGGCAAACGTGCTCCGGCGCCACCTTCAGCTGCCCGGAAATGTGGTGCTGGCAAAGCTCCCGCAGGAAGGTGGGATCCTTGTCCGCCATGATGTAGTCATACCGCAGGCCGGAGCGGATGAACACCTTCTTCACCCCGGGCAAGGCCCGCAGCTGGCGGAGAATCTGTATCAGCTCCTCGTGGGATACATTCATGTTTTTGCAGGGCCTGGGGTACAGGCATTGCTTGTTTTTGCAGGCGCCGCACTTTAGCTGCTTGTCGCAGGCGGGCTGGCGGAAGTTAGCCGTCGGGCCGCCCACATCGTGAATATAGCCTTTGAAATGGGGCAGCCTGGTTAGAAGCCTGGCTTCCTTCATGATGGATTCCGGGCTGCGGGACTGGATGATCCGCCCCTGGTGAAAGGTGATGGCGCAGAAGGAGCAGCTGCCAAAGCACCCGCGGGTGGAGGCGATGGAGAACTCCACCTCGCTCAGGGCGGGAACGCCGCCTTCCTTGTCATACATGGGATGCCAGCGCCGTGTATAGGGCAGGTCGTACACCGCGTCCAGGGCCTGGCGGGACAGGGGCAGGCAGGGTGCATTCTGAATCAGATACCTGTCGGTGTCCTGCTGCTGGCACAGGCGCTTGCCACGGATGGGATCCTGCTCCTCATACTGGGCCAGAAAGGCCTGGGCGTACAGGCGCTTGTCTTGGCACACCTCCCGGTGGGAGGCCAGCTGCACGCAGGAAGGATCGGGGGTTTTGCTCATGTAGCATATGCCGCGGATGTGCCGCAGCTGGGCAGGGTTCATGCCATCGGCTACCCAGTTGGCGCACTCGATGATGCTGGTTTCCCCCATGCCGTACATCAGCAGGGTTGCGCCGGAATCCACCAGAATGGAGTGTCGCACCTTATCGTCCCAATAGTCGTAATGGGAAAACCTGCGCAGGCTGGCCTCCACGCCGCCGATGAGGATGGGCACATCCCGATAGGCCTGGCGGATGCGGTTGCAGTAGACAATGGTGGCCCGGTCGGGGCGCATGCCGCCTTTGCCGCCGGGGGCATAAGCATCCTCGCTGCGGCGCTTTTTGGCCACAGTGTAGTGGTTCACCATGCTGTCAATCACCCCGGCGGAAACAAGGAACCCCAGCCTGGGCCGGCCAAAGCGGGTGAAGGCGGCGGCATCCTGCCATGGGGGCAGGCACAGCATAGCCACCCGGTAGCCTGCCTTTTCCAACACCCGGCTGATGATGGCGTGCCCAAAGGAGGGATGATCCACATACGCATCCCCGCAAACGTAGACAAAGTCCGGCGCGTCCCAGCCCCGCTGGGCAACCTCCTGGGGTGTTACGGGCAGAAACTGCTGATTCATGCGCATCCCTCCAAGCGTTCTGCATCCATTGTAGAAGATGGGCGCGGAACTGTCAAGCGCAGGCGGCAAAACATGCTGATTGCGCACAAAAAACACCCTGCTCCAATTGCTCGGAGCAGGGTGCAGGTGTTTGCTTAGATTTCTTCCACCAGCAGGAAGATGCCCAGAATTTCGGTTTCGAAGGTCATCACGCCATCGATGATCTCGTACTCGATTTCAACCAGTTCGCCGTTCTCGTCCATGACCAGCAGCTTCAGGCCAGTCATTTCCTCTTCCACCACGGGAATGTTCAGCTTCACGGCGGAGGTCAGGGTGATGGGTGCGTTGTCCTCCAGCAGGGCAATGGTCAGCGCCTTCTTCACGGCAACCTTGGCACCAGTGTCCAGCTCAATGGTGGCTTCCGGCTGAGCCTCGTACACCACCAGGGTGATGTTCTCAGCCACGGGGGCAGCGGCGCCATCGGCATCCAGCATGGCGAAGGTGGCGCTTTCAACGGGCTTGCTGTCCTGCTTGCCTTCCTGGGCGGTTGCATCGGCGGCAACCTGCTTCCAGGTGATGTAGCCGCAGTAGATGCAGGCAGAAGCATCCAGACTGCCAATCTTGGCATCAGCCATGGTGCAATTGACGGTGGTCACTTCGCCGCAGTCGGTACAGGTCTGGCTGTGGGTGCCGTTGCCGGCGGAGATGCAGACGCCCCAGACGTGGGTGTGGGCAGGCTCTTCAGCAGGCACGTCCGTGGCAGGCACGTCCGTGGCAGGCACGTCCGTAGCAGGAGCGTCCGTCACAGGCACATCCGTGGCATCGGGCTTGGTGGTAGGCTTGGTGGTAGGCTTGGGGGTAGCGGTGGGTTCCGGGGTAGCAGTGGGTGCAGGGGTAGCGGTGGGTTCCGGGGTGTCGGTGGCGGGGATGGTTTCCTCCTTGGTCTCGCCGCAAACGGTGCAGGTGTAGGTCTCCTTGCCATTGGCGGTCACCGGGTCGCCCCAGGTGTGGGAAACAATGGAGATTGTGCCTTCATAACCGCACTCGATGCAATGGGTGGGGTCTGTGCAGTTGGCATAATGCTCGCCCATGTCGATGGCATCGCAATCCTGGCAGACAAAGTGGTGGCCCTCAGGGCCATCGCTGATGGCGCAGTCTTCGCTGTAAAAGTCCCAGTTGTGGTCATAGTACCAGTCGCCCACTTCACCGCAGTATGCGCAGTATTCAGGGTGGGTGCAGTAAGCCATATGCTCGCCGCGATTCTCTTCATACTTGCACACCGTGCAGCCGTATACGCACGCATCCCCATCGGCCCAGTTGCCCCAGGTGTGCTCGGCGGTCAGCTTATCATCCTTATAGCCGCAGGTTGCGCACACGCCGGGGGTGGTGCAGGAAGCCTTGTGGCTTGTACGGCCCGTTGTATCACCGCACACGGTACACTCGTACCAGTGTTCATCTGCGTCAGACTTCAGCTGCTGGTAGTTGTGCTCGGCAGGGAAAACAAAGTCGCAGTCGCCGTACTGGCAAGTGTTGCCGGCGCCGCATCCCTTATTGCCGCTCCAGTGATACATAAACTGCACCTCTCCGCAGGCGAGGCAGGGATAGTAGTGGCCCTTGTCATCGTGGGTATCGTTATAAATATCCAGCTGATGTGTAATCCAGCTGATGGTGCCGGTATAGCCGCAGTCAATGCAGACGTTCGGCGCGGTGCAGGCAGCTTGGTGAATGTAGTTTCTGATTTCGCTGCAGTTCTTGCAGGTGAAGCTGTGGGTTTTGCCGCCGGCATCGGGGGTGCAGGTGAAATCATGCTCAGTGCGAATGTCTTCACCCTCAACGCCGCAAACCTTGCAAACGCCGGGGTTGGTGCAGGTGGCCTTGTGGTAGTCGAAGTCCTTTGTTTCACTGCATTCGGTGCAATAGTACCAGTGTCCGTCTTCATCACCGCGGATCTTGTACGAATGCTCGCACAGGTCGGTGGGGGAGGCGATGTCATCTGCGTGGGCCAGCCCAATGGGGCACAGCAGGTTCATCAGCAGCACCAGGCAACAGAGAATGGAAAACCGTTTCATTTTCTGCAACTCCTTCCAAGAAATAGGTTGCCAGTATTATAACATACAAAAATTTCAAAAAAAAAAAAACGATTACGCTTCCACGTAAAAGTTTGTTACAAAAGGATTAAAAACGCACCCTGCTCCAAACGCCGGGAGCAGGGTGCAGGTGGTTCAGGCTTCTTCCACCAGCAGGAAGATGCCCAGGGTGCTGGTTTCAAAGGTCATGATGCCGCCGGTGACCTGGTAGGCGATCTCAGCCGGCTGACCGTTTTCGTCCACCACCAGCAGCTTCAGGCCGGTCAGGTCATCCGCCATGGGGATGGAGAACATCACGGCGTTTTCCGGAGTATAGGGTGCGCCGTTGTCCAGCAGCACCACGGTCAGCGCCTTTTTCACGGCGAGCCTGGCACCGGCGTCCAGCTCAATGGCAGCATCGGGCTGTGCTTCGTATACCGCCAGGGTGACGCTTTCGGGCAGGGGAGCAACGTCGCCTGCGGCATCCAGCAGGGCGAAGGATGCATCTGCCACAGGCTTGCTGTTCTGCTGGCTGGCGGCGGTATCGCCCAGGCTCCAGGTGATGCAGCCGCAGTAGATGCAGGCGGAGGCGTCCAGGGCGCCGAACCTGGCGTTGACCAGGGTGCAGGCGGAGGTGTTCACCGCGCTGCAATCCAGGCAGGCCTGGGTGTGCTGGCTGCTGCCGGCAGGGGTGCATGCGCCCCAGGTGTGGGTGTGGGCAGGCTTGGAGGTTTTGCGGGTGGCGGGGATGGTTTCAACCTTTGTTGCACCGCACTGGCAGGTGTAGGTTTTGCTGCCGCTGGCCGTGCTTGTGGCCTGGACGACCACGGGCTCGCCCCAGGTGTGTTCTTCCTTTACATCCGTGAAGCACTCGCCGCAGGTGTACCAGTGCCACTGGTCATCGTGGTCAATCTTGTTCCACACATGTTCGCCATCGTTAAACTCGCCCTCGATGCCGCAATAGCCGCAGTGGGTTGAATCAACGCAGGTGCCAAAGTGCTTTCCTTCGTCCACCTTGCCGCAGGCGGGACAGTCAAGATAGTGGCTTTCCTCGTCATAGACCCATTTGCCGCTGGCGTGGTAGATGCATTTGATTTCGCCTTCATAGCCGCAGAAAAGGCAATGGGTGGCATCCGCGCAGCTGGCCCAGTGCACCTGTGTCACCTGCTCGCCGCAGGCGCTGCACTGGAAGGCGCAGAAGTCTGCATCAACGGCGCTGTACTGGCTGCGCACATGATTGATCTTATTGATTTTGCCTTCATAGCCGCAGTAGAAACAATGGGTGGGATCGCTGCAGCTGGCCCAGTGGGTCTGGGTGATGTGCTTGCCGCAGGCACTGCACTGGAAGCCACAGGTGCCTTCGTCAATGGGGGAATACTCGCCATCGTGCCCGATGGTCTGGAAGGTTCCCTCATAGCCGCAGTATACACAGTGGGACGTATCGCTGCACGCGGCTTCATGGTTATAAAGCTCGCCGACCTTATTGCACTTGGCGCATACAGGCCGGCAGCCGTTGGCGCCATCAGCCACCCATTTCACCTCATCGTGCTCGCATTCGGTGATGCCGGTGGCGGGGATGATTTCAACCTTTGTTTCGCCACATCCGCAGGTGTAGGTCCTGCTGCCATCGGTGGTTTCGGTGGCCTCTACAACAACTGGCTCGCCCCAGGAGTGCTCTTCCCTGATCCCCTTTTTGCAGTTGACGCAGGTGAACCAGTGCCACTGGGCATCGTGCTCAACCGTTTCCCACATGTGATCGCCATCGTTGAACTCGCCTTCGATGCCGCAATAGCCACAGTGGGTTGAATCAACGCAGGTGCCAAAGTGCTTTCCTTCATCATATTTGCCGCAGGTGGGACACTCGAAATAGTGGGTTTCTTCGTCATAGACCCACTTGCCTTCGGGGTGGTATTTGGATTCGATTTCGCCGGTGTAGCCGCAGTATAAGCAAAGCGTGGGGTTCTCGCAGCTGGCCAGGTGGGCCTGAACAATCTGCTGACCGCAATCGGTGCACTGAAGCACGCAGGTCTTGCTGTCAGCGGGGGTGTAGCCGCCATTGTGGAGAACGTGGACGATATTCCCCTCAAAGCCGCAATAAAGGCAGCGGGCAGTATCTACGCAAGAGGCCTCGTGGTCGATGGTTTCGCCTTCCTTTCTGCCGCAGCCCGAGCAGGCAGAATAGCATCCGGCTTCGCCATCGGCCACCCAGATCTTCTTTTTCTTGTGCCTTACCTTTTTGATGTCGCCTTCATAGCCGCATTCCTTGCAAACATCGCGGTTTTCGCAGGATTCCCAGTGGTCGGAAACATCGGTGGTATATCCGCAGACGGTGCAGACATCGAAGTGACCGGAGGCATCCTTGCATTTGGTTTCGAAGGTATGCTCAGCCTTTTCGGATTCGCTGCCGCATTTGCCGCAATAATGACCCTTTTCATCACAGTGCCAGTCATGGGTGCAAAGGTCAGTGGGCGTAGCGATGCCCTCAGCATGTACAGCAGGGCACAGCACATTCAGCAGCAACAACAGGCAACAGAGAATGGAAAAATGTTTCATTTCTCAGCAACCCCTTTCGAGGAATTTTATAGAAATATCATACCATACAAAAATGTCCCAAAACATAAGAATGATTGCGATATTGGTAATAAAGTGTTACGGAAAAATTAAAATGCACCCTGCTCCCATCGATGGGAGCAGGGTGCAACCGGGGTCAGGCTTCTTCTTCCACCAGCAGGAAGATGCCCAGAATTTCGGTTTCGAAGACCATCACGCCATCGATGATCTCGTACTCGATTTCAACCAGTTCGCCGTTCTCGTCCATGACCAGCAGCTTCAGGCCAGTCATTTCCTCTTCCACCACGGGAATGTTCAGCTTCACGGCGGAGGTCAGGGTGATGGGTGCGTTGTCCTCCAGCAGGGCGATGGTCAGTGCCTTCTTCACGGCAACCTTGGCACCGGTATCCAGCTCAATGGTGGTTTCCGGCTGGGCTTCGTACACCACCAGGGTGATGTTCCTGGCTTCCGGCTGGACGGCGGGGTCGGCGGTTTCCTCCTGGGGAACCAGCAGGGTAAAGGTGGCATTTTCAACGGGCTTGCTTTCCTGCTTGCCTTCCTGGGCGGTTGCATCGGCGGCAACCTGCTTCCAGGTGATATGGCCGCAGTAAATACAGGCAGAAGCGTCCAGGGTGCCGATCTTGGCATCAGCCATGGTGCAATTGGCGGTGGTCACCTCACCGCAGTCGGCACAGGTCTGGCTGTGGGTGCCGTTGCCGGCGGAGGTGCAGGCGCCCCAAACGTGGGTGTGAACGGCTTCCGTTTCCTCAGGCAGGGGAATGAGCGCCGGGGTCGCCTTGGGCTTAGCCGCAGGCTTGGACGTGACGGTGGGCGCGGGGGTAGCCGTTTCGTCAGGCTCGTAGGTCAGGGCAGGGGTAGCGGTGGGTTCCGGGGTGCCGGTAGCGGGGATGGTTTCCACCTTGGTCTCGCCGCAAACGGTGCAGGTGTAGGTCTTGCTGCCGTCTTTGCCGGCGGTGGCTTCCACAATCACCGGGTCGCCCCAGGTGTGTTGGGTGGTATAGGTTTTCTTGCACAGGCTGCAGGTGCTGGTGGCATCCTTGCAGGAACCGTAGTGCTTTTCGGTTATGTCCTTTTTGCACATGGTGCAGGTGAACCAGTGGCTGGTCTCATCGCTGCCCTTAATGCCATCATCACAAACGTGGGTGAGTTTGTCGATTTGCCCCTTGTAGCCGCAGTAAACGCATTCGGTGGGATTGCTGGAGCAATCGGAAACGTGAGGAGTTGCTTTTCCTTTGTAGCCGCAGTCGGTGCAGCTGAAGTAGCAGCTGTCAGCATCAAGGTAAACCGATTCGGGCTTTACATGAACAACGTTTTCCGGATCAATCTCGCCCTCGTAGTCGCAGCTTACACAGTGGGTGGGATCGTCGCAGTAGAAACAGTGGACAGATTCCTCTTTGGCACCGCACTTTTCACAGATGTAGCCGTGGTTTTCAGCGCCAAAGGAAACCCAATCACCATTATAATGCCATATTCTACCAATGGAGCCCTTGTAGCCGCAATTGTGGCACTTCGTGGAATCATCGCAGTAGGCAGCATGAGTTTCGGTTATTCCCGTGTATCCGCAGTCGCTGCAGGAATAGTGGCAACCTGCAGCACCATCGGAAATCCATCTGCCAGCGGGGTGCCAAAGGATGGCTTCGCCAGGAGTGACCTTGTCACCGCAGTTTGAGCAATGGGTGGTATCGGCGCAATCAACATAGTGATCTTGCACATACTTGTGGTCGCACTTGGTGCAAATGTAGCCACAGCCATCCTTGCCGAAGGAAACCCACTCATCCCAATCGTGACTGACCCAGGTTATGGAGCCTTTGTAGTCACAGAGCGTGCAATGGTTGAGGTTATCACAATTGGAAACGTGCTCCTGAACTTTCTTGTGGCCGCACTTGGTGCAAATGTAGCCGCAGCCTTCCTCACCGAAGGAAACCCACTCGCCCTGATAATGCTCAAGCCAGGACATGTTACCTTCATGACCGCACTCATAGCAATAAGTGGGGTCATCACAGAAGGCGTAATGATAGAAAGAATAGTCTACTTTGCCACAAGTATTGCAGACGGACCAGTGCATGCTTTCATCAAAGCTGAATTTGCCGTCAGTGTGGTGCGAAAGGTTATCAATGGTGCCCTCATAGCCACACTCGGCGCAATGGGTGGGGTTATTGCAATCGGCCATATGGTCGGCCTTTTCGATGGCGTCACAATCCTGGCAGACGTAGTGGTGCCCTTCAGCACCATCGCTGATGGCGCAGCCTTCGCTGTAAAAGTCCCAGTTGTGGTCATAGTCCCAGTCGCCCACTTCACCGCAGTATGCGCAGTATTCAGGGTGGGTGCAGTAAGCCATATGCTCGCCGCGATTCTCTTCATACTTGCACACCGTGCAGCCGTATACGCACGCATCCCCATCGGCCCAGTTGCCCCAGGTGTGCTCGGCGGTCAGCTTATCATCCTTATAGCCGCAGGTTGCGCACACGCCGGGGGTGGTGCAGGAAGCCGTATGCTGTCCCTCATAAACCAGGTAGTAGCAGATGCGGCACATGCCGTAATGGTTGCCATCGCTGTCCTTCGACCAATTGATGTTGGAATAGTCACCCTTGGGGTCGTGCTTTTCACTGGTTTGATAGTCGCAGGTGCTGCAAACCAACCGGTGCTCAGTTGCATTGATCCACATGCCATGGCCGCTGGTGAAGGTGTGCGCCTGGCGGAGGGTTTCCTGGCCGCAATCCGGGCAAGAGGCCACGCACCAATCATTGCCGCTTTCGTCCGTCTCATTTCCGCACTGGCTTTCCCCGTGGCGAACCTGGCTGATGCTGCCCTCATAGCCGCAGAGATCGCAGTGTGTCAGGTCAGTATCCGTGCAGCTGTTGAAATGGGCCTCCTGGGCAGAAACATCGCCGCAGTTTGCGCACACATACTGGTGCTTGTCCCCGGCGGCAACCCAGGAATAGCTGTGGTTTGTGGCCGGAAGGGTTTCCACCTTGGTGGCTTGGCACAGCCAGCAGCTATAGGTCTGGCTGCCGTCCTCCGTGCAGGTGGCAGGGTCGGCGGCAGCCGTCTTGGAAACTTTCCAGTTATGGGGCTCCGTGATCTTTCCGCAGTTCAGGCAGGTTGACCAGTGGTTGTTTTCGTCATGGCCTTCAAAGCGGTTGATAAAGCTTTCGTAGTGATGGGAAATCTCCATGCCGGCACCTTCATAGCCGCAGAGCAGGCACACCCCCGGCTCATTGCAAGAAGCAAAGTGTTTTTCGTTTTCGCTTCTCTCGCCGCAGTTCTTGCACGCCCAGATGTGCCCTGCTGCGGTCTTTTCTGCAATGGCGTTATCGTGCATCACAATGTTTTCGATTTCACCCTCATAGCCGCAGTACAAGCACACGCCGGGATTCGTGCAGCTGGCACTATGCTCTTCCTTGGGGAAGACATAGCCGCACTCTTCATTAACGCAAGACTTCCAGTGATGCTGTGCATCCTTCTCATAGGGCCGCTCGTCCATGGTGGAATGCGCTGTGACAAACGCAGGCTGGTTGCAGCCGCCGCAAATGTACCAGTGGTTGTTATCATCATAGAGGCATTCAGTGTCCTGTTCTATCCAGTGCTCCACCACCATGTCTTCCTCGGCCACGCTGGCACCGCACTCCTCACAGGTGCCATTGTATTTGCCGCAATAGTAGGTGTGCTCGCACAGGTCCGTAGGTGTTGCGATGTCATCTGCGTGGGCCAGCCCAATGGGGCACAGCAGGTTCATCAGCAGCACCAGGCAACAGAGAATGGAAAAACGCTTCATGCTTTGCAGCTCCTCTCTGGCGTTTGATGGAAACAGTATACCACACGATTCTTCATAATGGAAGTGGAAAAATAACAATATTGGGAAAAATATGGACGTCCAGCCGAAAGGAATGCGCCGGTGCACCCCGGCATAGCCTTCACCGGGAGGTGTGCCCATGGGCGTAACGGGACGAACCGTGGCGGAACTTTGCGGGGTGGGCATTGGGGCAGGGTTTGCCTCCGGGCGGGAGCTGGCGGCGTTCTTTGCCCGGTTTGGGGCGTGGAGCTGGCTGGGCGTGGCTGCTGCTGCCGCGGTGATGGGATGCGCGTGCTATGGGCTGCTGGGCTGCGCGGGGGGAACCGGCATGCCTTCATCCTGGCAGGGACGCTGGCAGGCCCGGCTGTGGCAGGGGATGTTCGCCATGCTGATGGTGGCTACCGGCGGCGCCATGCTGTCGGCCGGCGGCGGGCTGGCGGCGCTGGCACCGGTACCTGGCAGCTGGGCCTGGGGCCTGGGGGCGACGCTGCTGCTGGGCTGGCGCCTGGCCCGGCGGAACAGCCCGGCCCTGGCCCGGGTCAGCCGGGTGCTGGTGGCGGCGGTGGTGGCGATGATGCTATCCGGCCTGGTACTGCCGGCGGAGCCATCCATCCCGCTGCCGGCGGAGCACGGCTGGCACAGCCTGCCCATGGGGCTGTGCTACGGCGGGTTCAATGCCGCACTGGCTGCACCCATGATAACCGCTGCCGGTCAGCACCTGTCCCTGCGGCAAAGGCGGAGGACGGCGCTGCTCTTCACCGGCATTACGGCGGCGCTGCTGTGCTGCGGCAATGGGGTGCTGCTGCGGCATCCGGAAGTGATGGGGGAGGAGCTGCCCTTTGTGCGGCTGGCGGCACCTCTGGGCCGGGCAGGCTATGCCCTGGGGGTGTGTGCCCTATACCTGGCGGCGGTGACCACCCTGGCGGCGTGCATTGGGGGATTGCAAGCACTGCTGGGCCGCTGGCTGCCTGCGGGCGTGGCGGCACTGGGCGTGCTGGCCCTGAACGGCATGGGGGCCATTGTGGCGGTGGTGTACCCGGTGCTGGGCGGCCTGTGCGCCGGGTTGCTGGCATGGGCGCTATGGGCAGGCAGAAAAAGGTGATGCGAATGTTCTCAGGCTGTTTTTATTCATTTTTCGGGTTTTATTCATGCCGAAACTTGTTGAATTGCCTGATAGCCTATGGTACAATAAAATAGTAAAGCATTGCCCGGTTGCCGGGCTGCACATAGGAGGAACAGTGGATGAAAGGTCAAGTGACAAGGCTGCTGGAGGCCGACAAGGTTCAGCTTCCGGCAGAGATGCTGAGCGTTTCCATCACTCCCCGGCAGGTGGAGGAGGAAGTGCACCGGCTTTCGATGCGATATGCCAGCCAGGCGCCTGCGCAAACCGTGGAATCCGGCGATGTGGTCACCTGCCAGCCCGGCCCTGATGCCTATGCCGATGGGCGCAGCATTTTGCTGTACACCGGGCTGGACATTCCCGGCGCAGGCGCTGCTGCAAAGGCCGTTCTGGGCAAGCAGGCGGGGGACAGCCTTTCCGTCAGCCTGGGGGAAAAGCAGGTCACCCTGACGGTAAAGGAGATTATCCGCCTGGTGCCTGCCGACGTCAGCGATGGGTTGATTGCCAGCCTGAAGCTGGAGGGTGTGACCACGGTGGAGGACTATCGCCGCTATGCAGCCGCCATGCTGAAACAGCGGGAGCTGGACGATAAGCGCAAGATGGCTGTTGGCTATGTGATGGAAAGAATGCTGGAGGGCAGCGAGTTTTCCTACGATCCGGCGGAGCTGGAGGCGTACTTTGCCGCCCATCTGGAAGAAATCGTGGCGGAATACCGGGAATACGGCATGGAAGGCACGGAGGAGGACATCCGCAGCGATGTGCTGAAGCAGCTTGAACAGGGCTGGATGGCTGAGGAAATCTGCCGGCGCAGCGGCTTTGAGGCCGATATGGCTGCCGTGGAAGAGGAAGCCAGCCAAATGCTGGAGATGATGACCCTGATGGGTGAAACGCTCCCCGACCGGGAAACCCTGTTGGAGGAGGGCATCCGCAACATGTACATCATGGAGATGTTCCGCCAGCTGGAAGACCTGGTGAACGAGAAAATGGGAGGCTGACAACATGACGGTTGAACTGAAGGACAGCCAGTGGAAGGAATTTGCCCAGGCGGACTTCGCGGTGATCGACTGCTATGGCGACCACTGCCAGGCCTGCGTGATGCTGGCGCCCGTATACGATGCTCTGGCAGATGAAATGCCCGGGGTACGCTTTGGCCGGGTGAACATCAGCCAGTACCCGGACATTGCCGAGAAGTTTCAGGTAACAGCCATGCCCACGCTGCTCTACTTCCGCAAGGGTGAAAAGGTGCATGAGAGCGTTGGCTCCATGGACAGGCCCCAGCTGCTGGAGCAGATGGCCCGGATGCTCTATCAATAAACGAGGTGATGGAAACATGGCAAAGATTCGCTTGAACCAGGACAAGGAAGTTGTGGCCCATGTGCGGGAAGGCCTGAAGCGCACAGGCGGCTACTGCCCTTGCCGGCTGGAGCGCAAGGAAGAGTACAAGTGCATTTGCGAGGAATTCAAGGCCCAGTGCGCCGACCCGAATTTCGAGGGCTATTGCCACTGCATGCTGTACTACAAGGAAAAGTAAAACGCAGGGAGGATACGACGATGAAAAAGGTTCTTGCAATGGTGCTGGTGCTGGCACTGGCCCTGTGCATGACGGGCTGCAGCAGCCTGTTCAGCGACAATAGCATTGTGAAGTTCGAGGAGCTGTATACCCACAAGGATCCTGCAGGCCTGGCCTACGACAGCCGCCAGGTGCTGATCAACAAGAACTTCGGCACCCAGCTGGCTGAAATGGTCAGCGCCATGGCCTACCCGGATACCATGAAGTATGACGAGCAGGGCAACATGGTGGGCATGTATGAATACGATGAAACCACCGGCATGGCCTCCGGCTGGTACGACCTGGCTACCGGCGAGTTCGTTGCCGAAGAAACCGAGCTGGGCAAGCCGGATGAATCCATGATGCTGAACCTGGCCGGCACCGTGACCCTGGGTGCGGTGATCTACGGCAAGGAGGACAAGTGCGTGGCGGCCTATCTGTATGCCTTCCTGGCGGACAAGGCGGACAAGGATGCCGTGCTGGCCAACATGCCCATGTACTACGGCCTGAACCTGGAGGCGGAAAGCGACACCGTGCTGGTGTGCAAGATGGACGAGGCGGCTGTGGACGCCAAGTTTGACGAATATGCTGCCCTGTATGGTCAGCCGGTGACCGACCGCAGCGCCAATGCCCTGGTGGACACCCTGAAGCTGGAACTGGGCCTGCGCAACTACGGCGTGAACCCCTTCAAGCCCACTAGCGCCGCGAAGGATCCCGAAGGCCTGGAGTTCGACACCAAGCAGGTGCTGACCTCCAACGGCACCTATTCCTTTGTGGATCAGTCCCTGGAGAAGGATATGAAGGTGCGTACCGATGTGATCTACGGCTTCCAGGGCAAGGCTGTGGCCCACTACACCTATTACGAGTACAACACCAAGGAAGCTGCCGACAAGCTGATGGCCAATGCTGAAGGCAACATGTTCACCACCCCCCAGCGCCTGAGCGACACGGTGGTGATGGACTATCAGGACAGCAAAGCCCTGGAGGAAACCATTGCCCTGTACATTGGCTACAACGTGATGAGCGATGACAGCTACGAAAGCTATGTGACCAATGTGGAGGAATCCTTCTTCATGATGCGCTACGGCGACTGATTGACACAATAACCTGGCGGGTGCCGTATGCTCCGGCATACTGCACCCGCCATTACGTATGGAGGAACCCATGGGGAAGAGGGAAAAGGAAAAGCAATTAGGGGATAGCTGGCGCGCCCTTTTGTGCACCATCAGGGATCTGAAGCTGCCCTGGCTGAAAATTGCCATCGCCCTGGCCCTGAACCTGGCGGAGGCCACCCTGCTGCTGAAGCTGCCGGTAACCACCTCCAGCCTGATGAGCGGCAACATCACTGGCCCTGCCCTGGCGGAGGCCATCCTGTACTATGTGCTGACGGGCGTTATCAGCGTGGCCTCGGTGGCTGGCATGGCCTGGTCCCAGACGGGCAGCACCCGCCGCACCAGGGATGTGCTGTGGCGGAAAATGCTGGGCATGCGGATGGACTTCTTCGACAGAAATGACCCATCGGAGCAGATGAGCGCCATCACCAACGATGCCGGCGCTGCCCACGACCTGGTGAGCACCATTCAAAACCTGCTGCCCGCCATTTACTATGTGGTGGGTGCCATGTTCACCATCAGCGGCTACCACTGGGTGATGGCTGTTTCCTGCTTTGCACTGTTTCCGCTGAAATACCTGTATGCCTTCGTCATGGGCCGGGTGTTTCAGAAAAGCAGCGCCCGGCTGTACCAGCGCATTGGCGTGCTGACCGGCTTCCTGGCCGACCGCATTGCCCACCTGCCGCTGATCAAAACCTACACCAACGAGGCCGAGGAGGAGCGCCGGGGCCACGAGGCCTGCCAGGAGCTGCTGAAGGCCGACATGCGCATTGTTCACCAGGACAATATTGCCATTGCCGTTGCCTCCCTGATGGACATTCTGCAGAAGTTTGCCGTGGTGGTGGTAGCCGTGGTGCTTTTGCGCAACGGGGAAATCGACCTGGCTACCTGGCTGACCTTCTTCCTGTTCAGCCAGAACCTGTTTTCTTATATGGATCAGGTGTTTGATTACTGGGTGCGCATCAAGGGCCTGCAGGGAACCTTCCGCCGGGTGGTGGAGATTATGCAAAGCCCGGATGAACCCTCGGGCGGCAGCTGCGATATTCCCGCCGATGGGGATATCTGCTTCGACCATGTGACCTTCACCTATCCTGAAAGCGATGTGCCTGCCCTGCAGGATGTATCCTTCACCATTCCCAGGGGCAGCTCTGCTGCCATTGTGGGCCTGTGTGGCAGCGGCAAGACCACCACCCTCAGCCTGCTGGAGCGGCTGTACCAGCCCGATGAAGGCCGGGTGCTGCTGGGCGGCACCAACGTGCAGGATCTTTCCCTGCCGGATTACCGCCGGCACATGGCCTATGTGCAGCAGGGCGCAGGGCTGTTCAGCGGCACGGTGCGCCAGCTGGTTACCTATGGCATGGAACGCACCGTGGCTGATGAGGAGATTCTTGCGGCGGCGGAGAAGACCGGCTTTGACGAATACCTCTCCCTTTGCAAGGATGGCCTGGACACGGAGGTTACCGCCGGCGGCGGCTCCATGTCCGGTGGGCAGGCCCAGCGCCTGGTGCTGACGAGAGAGGTACTGCGGGGCGGTGAGGTGATCCTGCTGGACGAGCCTACCAGCGCACTGGATGTGCGGGTATCCGCCAAGATTCAGCAAACCATTGATGCCCTGTTTGCCGGCAAGACCCGCATTCTGGTCACCCACGACCTGGACTTTGCCCGGCAGTACGACAAGATCATTGTGCTCTCCGGCGGACGGGTGATGGGGGAGGGAAACCATCAGCAGCTGATGGAAACCTGCCAGGCCTACCGGGACATGATTGAAAACACAAAGGAGGAGGCAGCGCAATGAGCAGAATGAAAGACCTTCTCCATCGCATCGGCAGCTATTTCCGCGTGCTGAAGGGCGTGAAGCTGCCCTGGGTGCTGATTGTGATCAGCATGGGCATTTCCGTTGCGGAAGGCCTCATGAACCTGGATGTGGCCCAAATGACCGGCGAAATCATTGATGGTACGCAGAACGCCATCAACGGCGCCAAGCTGATGGATTACATCGGCCTGACGGCGGCTACCGCGGCGCTGACCATTGCCAGCAGCTATTTCTCCCGGAAAATGGAGCTGACCGTGACCCTGCGGGTGCGGATGAAGCTGTGGCGGAAAATCATGAACCTGCCCACCAGCTTCTATGACGAGGACAACGGCAACGAGCTGGTGAGCCGCGTGACCTCCGATGCCTCGGCACCGGCATCGCTGTTTGGCACGGTGGTGGTTTGCGGCACATCGGTGATCACGGTGGCGGAGGCCTTCTCCCGCCTGTATGAAACCAATGTGATGCTGGCCGACTACTCCCTGCTGATGGTGCCCATCATCATGGCGGTGTTTGGCCTGTACAGCTACTTTCAGTTCAAGCTGGGTGTATACAGCACCCGGGTCACTGCCGGCAGCATGGGGTATCTGGCGGAGCGGGTGCGGAATTTCCGACTGATCAAGAGCGCCGTGGCAGAAAAGATTGAGGCCCGGCTGGGCAGCCGCACCTTCAGGCAGATGTACCTGGCGGATTTCCTCACCTGGCTGACGGTGGCAGCGTTTCAGATCATCAACAGCCTGAGCGCCATTGTGTTTATTGTAATCGTGTTTGTCATTGGCGGGCAGCTGGTGCCCCAGGGCATCCTGACCGTGGGCGACCTGACCGGCTTTTACATGATCACCAGTGTGGTGGGCATGCACCTGGGCCTGTTCTTCCTGAATGCCGGCTCCCTGTTTGCCACCTTTGGCACCATGAAGAAAACCGCCCAGGTGATGGACACCCCCGATGAGCCTCAGTCCGGCAAGGATGTGCCCATGGCCTGTGCCGACATTGTGTTCGATGGCGTCAGCTTTGCCTATAACCAGGAGCGGGACGTGCTGAAAAATGTGTGCGCCACCATCCCCATGGGCAAGGTGACTGCCATCATTGGCGGCAACGGCGCGGGCAAATCCACCATGTTCAAGCTGCTGACCCGCTTGTATGAGCCCAAGGAAGGCCGCATTTGCTTCATGGGTGAAGACATTGCCGGCCTGCAATTGACCCAGTGGCGGGATCGCTTTGCCTATGTATTCCAGAAGGATCCGCTGATCAGCGGCACCGTGCGGGAAAACCTGCTTTACGGCCTGGACAGGGAAGTGACCGAGGAGGAAATGATCGCCGCTGCCAGGCGGGCCAACTGCTACGACTGCATCATGGCAAAGCCCGGCGAGTTTGACGAGGATGTGGGCCTGAATGGTTCCAACTTCTCCGGCGGCCAGGGGCAGTGCATCTCCATTGCCCGGGCCATGCTGCGGGATGCGGACATCCTCCTTTTGGACGAGGCCACCAGTAACCTGGATGTGGTCAGCGAGGCCGCTGTGACCGAGGCCCTGAACAACCTGATGAAAGGCCGTACCACCGTGATGATCGCCCACAGCTACGCCGCTACCCGCAATGCCAATCACATTATTGTGATGGCGGATGGACAGGTGGAGGCAGCCGGAAGCCCGGAAGAGCTGCTGAAAACAAATACTTACTATCAGGCGTTTGCAAAAACGCTGTAATTAAGGAGGTACCTATGATGACCAACTGGAAGCACCCCGGCTTTACCCTGACGGGAGAAACACAGATGCCGGAGCTGAACGCCGTGCTCTATCGCATGACCCACGACAAAACCGGCCTGGAACTGGTGTGGCTGAAGCGGGAGGAAGAAAACAAAACCTTCGGCATCGCCTTTGAAACCCTGCCCTGGGACGATACCGGCGTGTTCCACATCCTGGAGCACAGCGTTTTGTGCGGATCGGACAAGTATCCGGTGAAGGAACCCTTTGTGGAGCTGATGAAAAGCTCCCTGAACACCTTCCTGAACGCCATGACCTTCCCGGACAAGACCTTCTACCCCATTTCCAGCCGCAATGACAAGGACTTCATCAACCTGATGCGGGTGTACCTGGATGCGGTGTTCTGCCCGCTGATCGCCAGCAAGCCGGAAATCTTCTACCAGGAAGGCTGGCACTACGAGCTGGACGCGGAGGGCAACGCATCCTACAAGGGTGTGGTGTTCAACGAGATGAAGGGCGCCTTTGCCAGTGCGGACCGCCTGGCCAATCAGGGCCTGGAAAGGCTGCTGTTCCCGGATACGCCCTATGGCTGCGTGTCCGGCGGCGACCCGGAAGTCATTCCGGACCTGACCTACGAATCCTTTGTGGACAGCTACCGCAGGTTCTACGCGCCCTCCAATGCCTATGTTTTCCTGGATGGCGATATGGATATTGAAAACGTGCTGGGCATTATCGAAAACGAATACCTCTGCAAGTTTGAAAAGACCCAGCGCATGGCGCCGCCTGCCATGCAGAAGCCTGTGACCGGCGAAAGCGAAGGCTGGTACGAGTTGGCTGATGGCGAGGAGCCGGAAGGCAAGGTGCGCCTGTCCCTGGGCAAGGTGATTGGCGGATTTGACCAGCGGGAGAAGCTGGCGGGCATGCATGTGCTGTCCCAGGTGCTGTGCGGCAGCAACCAATCCCCCCTGTGCAGGGCCGTGCTGGGCCAGGGCCTGGCGGAGGAAGTGACCATGCAGGTCAATGATGGCATCCTCCAGCCCTGGGTCATGTTGGATGTGAAGAACCTGCGGGAGGAGAACATCGCCAAGGTTCAGCAGCTGCTGAACGACCAGCTGCGCAGCCTGGCGGATAATGGCCTTGACCATGCCCAGCTGGAGGCAGTGATGGCCAACCTGGAGTTCCGCATGCGGGAAGGCGACTACGGGCGCATGCCCAAGGGGCTGATCCTGGGCATGGCGGCCCTGGAAAGCTGGCTCTACGGCGGCGATCCGGCGGCAAACATGCAGGTGGGCGACCTGTTCATCAACCTGAAAAAGAAGATGGCGGAGGGGTATTTCGAACAGCTGATCCGGGAAGTGCTGCTGGACAATCCCCACAGCGCCAAGCTGGTGCTGCGGCCCTCCTGCACCCTGGGCGAGGAGCGCCGGGCGAGGGAGCAGGCGAGGTTGCAGCGGGAAAACGCCGCCTGGACGGATGCTGACCGTGCCGCCATGCAGGCCCGGCAGGACAAGCTGACCGCCTGGCAGGAAAGCCAGGACACCCCTGAGCAGCTGGCCACCATTCCCCAGTTGGCCCTGGAGGACATTCCCGACAAGCCGGAGCGCATTCTCACCGAGGAAACGGTGATTGCCGGCATTCCCGTGCTGAAGATTCCCCAAACCACCGGCGGCATTGCCTATGTGAACCTGATCTTCGATGCCGACTGCTGCACCGCCCAGGATATTTCCTGCCTGAGCTTTGCCGGCAGCATACTGGGCGAAACTGCCACCGAAAAGCATGGCGCAGAGGAAATCATCAACCAAGTGCGCCTTCTGTGCGGTGAAATGGAAGTGCGCCCCGCGGCGTTCATTCAGGATGACGACCCCGGATGTGTAACCACCAAGCTGAGCGTGTCCTTCAGCGCCCTGCAGCCCAATGTGAAGGCGGCCTTCGACCTGGTGAAAGAGGTGCTGACCGAAAGCCGCTTTGCGGAGGAGAACACCCGGGACATGCTGCGCCAGGCCAAGATGGACACCTATCAGCGGGCCGTGATGGCGGGCCATGCCATTGGCCTGGGACGCACGCTGGCCCAGTTCTCCGCCGCTGGTGTGGTAACGGACTACACAGCGGGCGCGGAATATTACCAGTGGCTGAAAAATGCCGACGAGCACTGGGATTTTGCCGCCCTTGAGCAGCAGATGAAGACTGTGCTTTGCAAGGTTATCAGCCGCAGCGGCGCGATGCTGTGGGTCAGCGGTGTGGAGGATGACCAGGTGACGGAGCTGGCTCAGGCGGTTGCGGCCCTGCCGGATGTGCCCGTGCAGCCCAAGGCGGCTATTGCACCCTGGGGCAAGCGGAAGGAAGGCATTGCCATTCCTGCGGACATTGCCTTTGCGGTGACCGGCGGCAACCTGCTGGCCCATGGCGGCACCTGCAGCGGGCATATGCAGCTGGCCAGCCAGATGATCAGCCTGGGATATCTGTGGAATGTCATCCGCGTGCAGGGCGGCGCCTATGGCGCGGGCATGTTTGCCCAGAACAGCGGCCTGGCAGGCTGCTACTCCTACCGTGACCCGTCCGGCGCGGCCTCCCTGGCGAAGTACCAGGACTGTGCTGCCTTCCTGCGGCAGATGGCGGAAAGCATGGAGGACTACACAGGCTTCATCATTGGCGCCGTGGCGGGAGATTCTCCCTTGCTGACGCCCAAGTCCCGGGCGAAGCTCGCCGGGCAGCAGTATCTCTGCCATACCAGCTGGGACAAGCTGTGCCAGCACCGTGCCCAGCTGCTTAGCACCACAAAGCAGGATTTGCTGGCCTGTGCGGATGTGCTGGAAAGCACCCTGCGCGATGCCGGCATCTGCCTGGTGGGCGGCAAGGAACAGCTGGAGCAGTGCAAGGAACTGGATAACATCATCAGCCTGTAACCAAAAGGGAGGAGCCGCGAAATGTGGCTCCTCCCTTGATTATACGGATTTCCGCTGGATGATGGAACAGTGGATAATGTCCCGGGCCGGGGGCGCGGCAGGGTTGTTGATTTTCTCCATAATGTGCAGGGCGGCGCGGTTGCCAATCTCCACCAGGGGCAGGGCAATGGTGGTCAGCGGCGGCTGAAGATAGCTGGCGATTTCCCGGTTGTCAAAGCCCACAACCGCCATGTCCTCCGGGATGCGCAGGCCATGCTCGTTCAGCACCGCCATGGAGCCGGCGGCCATCAGGTCGTTCATGGCGAAGATGGCGGTGGGCCGGCAGGGGAGGGAAAGAAGCGCCCTGGTTTGCTCCGCACCGGAGCCGTACTCCCAGTTGCCATAGCGGATGTACTCCTCCGGAAGGCTCAGGCCGGCCTGCTGCATGGCCATTTGTATGCCGTGCATCCGCCGGGCCGTAGGGTAGGAATGGGGATGCCCGGCAATGACGGCAATCCGGGTGTGCCCTTTACCCAGCAGATACCGGGTCATGTCTGCGGCGGAATCCTGGTTGGAATAGGTGACGTAGGTATCCGCCTGGGTGCCGTGGGAATAGGCGAACACCAGGGGCGTGTCCATGGGGTCGAACAGGTAATCCAGGTGCCTGTCGTGCATGCCAACGTAGATGATGCCATCCACATTGGAGGATTGCAGCAGGGAAACACCGTTGTTGATCCGCTGGCGGTAGGCGGCAATCTGCTCGTACTGGTTATACAGCTTTTCCAGCAGGTGCAGGTCGTGCAGGATAGTTTTATAGCCGCTTTTGGACAGCGTTTCGCTGATGCCGCTGACAATGGCTGCCACCGGCAGGCCGCGGATGTCCTCCACCAGCACGCCGATGGTGTGGGTCTGCCCGCTGCGCAGGGATTTGGCCAGGGTGTTGGGGGTGTAATTGGCCTGGGCAATGGCCATCAGCACCCGCTCGGTGGTTTCGGGGGAGAGCTTCTTGGTGCCGTTTACCACATGGGACACCGTGGCCGTGGATACCCCGGCCAGCAGCGCCACATCCCGCATGGTTGCCATGATGCATCACCGTCCTCAAACAGTTAAACGATTTTCTATATTATATCGAACCTCAGCGACTTTTGTCAATGGGTGAGGTTATCAAATTAACCACAAAAACTGTCCAAAAATCACAAATTGACTATTGACTTTTGGGGAATAGATTGCTATGCTTAAGTCACAGAGAAGGTTAATCGAATAACCTTCCATAACTGCACAACAACGAGAAGGAGGAACCATTCATGAAGAAACTGCTTGCTTTGCTCCTGTGTGTGGCAATACTGGTGCCCATGGCTGCCCTGGCTGAGGGCGATGGCCGCATCCACATCACCTACTCTTTCTGGGGCAACCAGACCGAGGCCGAAAGCGTGCAGGTCGCCCTGGATACCTTCAACAACATGCAGGACAAAATCTTCGTTGAGCCCATGCAGATCCCCAACGAGGAATACACCCAGACCCTGGTGAACTACGCCATCGCCAACCAGCTGCCCGACTGCGGCATGGTGAACGAAAACTCCGTGCTGTATTTCGCCCGCAATGGCGTGATGGCCGATGTTTCCGACATGTACAAGGGCGAGGAGCTGCAGCCCATGGACTGCATCACCTTCAAGGATGCCGGAACCCCCGTTGGCTACTCCAGCTGCAATGAGATCCTGGTGCTGTACTACAACAAGGATATGTTCGATGCCGCCGGCGAGCCTTATCCCTCTGCTGACAAGCCCTACACCTGGGACGAGTTTGTGGCTGTGGCCAAGCGCCTGACCCTGGACGAAAACGGCAAGCACCCCGGCGAGGAAGGCTTCAACCCCGATAAGATCGTGCAGTACGGCGCCTTCGTCAACAACTGGACCTGGCAGATGGAAGTCTGGGCCCTGTCCAACGGCGGCGCATGGTTCTCCGAGGACGGCAACCAGGTGCTGATCAACAGCCCCGAAGCCATCGAGTCCATCCAGAAGGTGGCTGACCTGGCCCTGGTGGAGCATGTGTCCCCCTTGAATGTTATCCCCGAGGATAACGGCGTGGGCATCGGCATTGGCAGCGGCACCGTGGCCATGACCACCGATGGCACCTGGAACCTGGGCACCAGCTTCCCCAACCTGGAGATCAATTATGGCGTTGCTCCCCTGCCCATGATGAAGGAAGAGGTCACCCTGTGCACCTCCGGCCTGACCGGCGTGTTCAAGGGCGAAAACCAGGAAGCCGCCTACGAGTTTGTGAAGTGGTACACCCGCGAGGAATCCAACTGGGAGTCCCTGATCCTCACCGGCATCTGGATGCCCAAGTCCGAATACTACTACAAGACCGAGGAAGGCATCAATGCCTGGCTGGGCAACGAGGCCTATCCCTTCAAGGACATCGAAACCGCCAAGAAGGTGCTGGTGGACTACACCATGAACCATGCCAAGCCCGCCTGCTGGTACTTCACCCCCAACACCCAGGTGACCACCAATGAGATTCTCTTCACCGCCCTGCAGAGCGTGTGGAGCGGCGAGCGCACCGCGGAAGAAGTCATCAACGAGATCTATCCCGAGCTGGTTGACGCCATCGTGGTGGAATAACGAAATAGGTTTTGCATCAACGGGGGAACGCGCCTGCGTTCCCCCAAAGTTTCAAAAACGACCGAACGGAGGAATCCGGCATGACAGTTAAGCCCATGAAGAAAATGATCAAGTATAACCGGGCTGAATCGCGAACGGCCTGGCTTTGCCTGCTGCCGTCCGTCATCGGCCTGGTGTGCATCACCTATCTGCCCATGCTGGCCTCCTTTGCCCTGAGCCTGTTCAGCTGGAACGGCCTGGGGGAGATGAAGTTCATTGGGCTGGACAACTACATGAAGCTGTTTACCAGGGACACGAAATTCTATGGCTCCCTGCTGACCACACTGCAGTATGCCGGCATTTCCGTGGTGTTCAGCATCATCTATTCGATGATCATCGCCATGCTGCTGAACAGGAAGATCCCCGCACGGGGATTCTTCCGGGCGATTTTCTACCTGCCCTATGTGCTGCCGGCCATGGCGGTATACCTGGGCTGGAAATGGCTGTACGACTACAACCATGGCTTTTTCAACTACATTGTCCGCAGCCTGGGCGGCACGCCCGTTAAGTTTCTGGATTCCAGCACCCTGGTAACGCCATCCCTGGCGCTGATCGCCGTGTGGCTGAGCGGCAACCTGATAGTCATTTTCCTGGCAGGCCTGCAGAATGTACCCCGCACCTATCACGAGGCTGCGGAGATTGACGGCGCCAACGCCTGGCAGCGGTTTTGGAAAATCACACTGCCTTGCATGACGCCCATCATTTTCTACAACCTGCTGATGAGCCTTGTTTCCAACCTGCAGGTGATCACCCCCGCCCTCTCCCTGACCAAGGGCGGCCCGGGCACCGGCAGCTACTATATGTGCTACATGCTGTACCAGCAGGCGTTCAAATCCCACAAGTACGGCTATGGCAGCGCAGTGGCGGTGATCCTGTTTATCCTGATTGCCGTGTTTACCGGCATTCTGTTTGCCACCAGCAAAAGCTGGATCTTTTACGAGGGGGATGACAAGGAATGACAACAGCTGTGCAGAAGCAGGCAAGCCCCATGGCCTCCAAGCGCCGGCGGGAGAGGGCAGCCAACATCCTGTCCATGGCGGTGCTGATCCTGCTGGGGCTCATCACCATGTTCCCCATCTACTGGATCTTCCGCTCCTCCCTCATGTCCAACGGCGAACTGTATTCCTATCCGCCGTCCTTCCTGCCGCCTAACTGGATGTTTTCCAACTATCCGGAAACGCTGAAGGTGTTTGACTACTGGCAGTTCCTGGGCAATACAATGACCATCCTGGTGCCTTCGGTGGTGGGTGCGGTGATCACCGCCACCATGGGCGGGTATGCCTTTGCCCGGCTGCGCTTCCGGGGAAAGAAGTTTTTGTTCACCCTGTGCGTCGGCTCCATGCTGCTGCCTTCCATGGTCACGCTGATACCCCTGTTTGTGGTGTGGGCGCAGCTGGGCATGGTGAACACCTACTGGCCGCTGATTCTGCCCCATTTCTGCGGCGGCGGCGCGTTTAACATCTTCCTGATCCGCCAGTTTGTGAAAACCGTACCCAGGGAGCTGGACGAGGCCGCCACCATTGATGGCTGCGGATACTTCCGCATTCTGGTCTACATCATTGTGCCTGCCATCAAGTCCGCCATGATCGTTGTGGGCCTGCTGAAGTTTATTGAGCTGTGGAACGACCTGCTGCAGCAGATTACCTACATCACCCGCCGGGAGAATTACACCCTGGCACTGGGCCTGAACATCTTCAAAGGCTCCTTTAACGATGACTGGTCCAGCATCATGTGCGCTACCTGCCTGTCCTTCATTCCAGGCATTGTGTTTTACATGATTGGTCAGCGGTACTTTGTTGAAGGCATTGTGATGACGGGCATGAAGAACTGACGGACAAACATCAGAGTGAAATCACCACGCGGGAGGTGCTGAAAATGTCGACAACTCCATCGCGCGAAAAGGGTCGAGGACCCCGCGAAATACCCCTGAACAAGGTCGGAATCACGGACGCTTTCTGGTCGCCGCGCCAGCGTCTGATGACCGATGTGACCATTCCCTACATGGAGAAGATACTCAAGGACCAGGTGCCGGGCGCCGAGAAATCCCACGCCATCAGCAATTTCCGCATGGCGGCAGGGGAGGAGAGCGGCGAATTCTACGGCATGGTATTCCAGGACAGCGATGTAGCCAAGTGGCTGGAGGCCGCAGCCTATTCTCTGGCCCTGAAGGAGGATGCCGCCCTTTCCGCCCGGGTTGATGAGGTGGTGGCACTCATTGGCCGCTGCCAGCAGCCGGACGGCTACCTGAACACCTATTTCACGGTGAAGGAGCCGGAAAACCGCTGGGCCAATCTGCTGGAATGCCATGAGCTTTACTGCGCGGGCCACATGATGGAGGCCGGCGTGGCCCTGCACGAGGCCGCCGGGAAGGATGAGCTGCTGCACATTTGCATCCGCCTGGCCGACCATATCTGCGACAGGTTCATGCAGCAGGAGGGCATACCCGGGCACCAGGAGATTGAAATTGGCCTGATGCGGCTGTACCACACCACGGGCAATGAAAGGTATCGGGACATGGCGCTGCGCTTCCTTGACCTGCGGGGACAGGAGCCGGACTGGTTCATCAGGCACACACCGGTGCATCCCGGCGTGCACTATGGCGGGTATGACATTCTGCCGGAGGACACGGCCTACAACCAGAGCGATGTGCCCGTCCGGGAACAGACCGCTGCCCGGGGGCATGCGGTACGCCAGTTGTATATGCTAGCTGCCATGGCGGATGTAGCTGCATTCACCGGCGATGAACCCATGGCGGAGGCCTGCCGCCGGCTGTTTGCCAACATCACCGGAAGGCAGATGTACCTGACGGGGGCGGTTGGCTCCTCGGCCCACCACGAATCCTTTACCGTGGATTTCGACCTGCCGGCTGACCGGTGCTATGGGGAAACCTGCGCCTCGGTTGCCATGGCGTTTTTTGCCCATCAGCTGCTGGCCCTGGAGCCAAAGGCTGCCTATGCCGATCTGCTGGAGCTGGAGTTGTACAATGCGGCGCTTTCCGGCATGTCGTTGGACGGGAAAAGATTCTTTTATGTGAATCCCCTGGAAGTGGATGCCAGCGTATCCGGCAGAGTGCCGGGGTATGAGCATGTGCTGCCCCAGCGGCCTGCCTGGCATGCCTGTGCCTGCTGCCCGCCGAACCTGGCAAGGCTCATTACCTCCCTGGGCAAATACCTGTGGAGCGAGGACGAAAACGCGGTGTACAGCCACCTGTTCATCGGCAGCGAGGTGGAAACCGCCCATGGGCGCATCCGCTTGGAGAGCGAATACCCCTGGCAGGGACGTGCCAGCTATACCGTGGAGGGAACGGGACACTTCGCACTGGCTATCCGTGTGCCGGCCTATGCGAGGGACTTCCGCCTGACGGTAAACAGCCAGGCCGTGGCGCCTAAAATGGCGGATGGGTACGCCTGCCTGAAACGGACATGGCACAGCGGCGATCGGGTGCAGGTGACCTTTGAAATGCCTGTGCGCCGGCTGCATGCGGATCCAAGGATTCGGGATGCGGCAGGCAAAGTGGCTCTGGCCCGGGGGCCGCTGGTCTATTGCCTGGAAGGTGCGGATCACGGTGCGCCGCTTTCGGCGCTGGTGCTGCCGAAGGATGCACTGCTGAAAGTTTGCCCCATAACCGAAGGAAACCTGAGCGGTATGATGGCTCTGCAGGCCGAAGGCCTGGCCCAGCCCGGCACCGGTGCGCTGTATACCGCAGAAAACCTGGCATACACGCCCTGCCGCCTGACGGCTGTGCCCTACTTCGCCTGGGGCAACCGGGGCGCTGGGGACATGCGGGTGTGGATCCGCGAAGGGTAAATGAAAAAACGGGGTGAAAATCACCTCGGTTTTTTCATTGCCTGGCGGCGGGCTTTGCACATGTCCCGCAGGGCGCAAACCTCGCACAGGGGATGCTGGGCCTTGCATACCTGCCGGCCGTGGAAAATCAGCTGATGGTGCGCATCGTACCAATCCGCCTTGGGAATGGCGCGCATCAGCTGCTTTTCGGTTTCCTCCACGGTTTTCGCATCTGCCAGACCCAGACGGTTGCTGACCCGGAACACATGGGTATCCACCGCCAGCGCCGGCACGCCAAAGGCGTTTGCCAGCACCACATTGGCAGTTTTGCGGCCCACGCCGGGCAGGGCGGTCAGCTCCTCACGGGTGGCGGGCACTGCACCCCCGTGGCGGGAAACCAGCAGGCGGCAGGTTTCGATGATGTTGCCGGCCTTGCTCCTGAAGCCACAGCTCTTCACCATGGGGAAGAGGTCTTCCACGCTGGCCTGGGCCATGGCGGCGGCATCCGGGTAGCGGGCGAACACCGCCGGGGTGACCTTGTTCACCTGCTTGTCCGTGCACTGGGCGGAGAGCATGGTGGCAATCAGGGTTTCATAGGGGTTGGAAAAGTTCAGCTCCGGGCCGGCATCGGGGTATAGCTCCCGCAGGGCAGCCAGGATGGTTTTCTTTGCTACGGGCGGCATGGGCGCCTCCTTATATTCGTTTGTCGGCAGGGATGCGGGCAAGCAGCTTGTTCATGCCCATCAAAAGCACCATTTTCACCGGGCATTCCGCCAGGTTGGTCAAAAGGCGCATGGGCAGCTTGGCCCAGAAGGTTTTGCTGTAGAGTATGTACACCCACAGGGAGTTCAGGCCCATTTCCCCAATGAGAATCACCGGGGCAATGGCAAGCACGGCCTTGGGCCAGGTGATGTACCTTTTGTGGAGCACATACCCATACCAGGCGCCGGACAGGGCGGCGGTGAGGGTATACCCCGGGAAGTACGCCCCATAGGCGTGGGTGAACAGCACATAGTTCAGCACATCGCCCAGGGAGCCAACCAGAGCGCCATAGCCCGGGCCCATTAGCATGCCCGCCAGGGCAATGGGCAGAAAGCCCAGCACGCTCAGCCGCACCTCCGGCACCAGCTGGATGCTGAAGCGCCCCAGCACCACATTCAGCGCCACCAGCAGCGCCAGCAAAACCAGTTTCTGTGTGGAAATACCGTTTTTCTTCACAACAAAAAGCCTCCTGCAAGAGAAATGACGACTCGCAGGAGGCAGCTTGCGCAAGCAGCGGGATGCGCCGCTGGCATCGCGCCGGGAGACCCGGCTTCGGTTCGTGACAACTCCCCGTTCACGAAAACTTAACGCGCCAGCAGCTACTCTGCCTGATACGAATCATGGGTTATTGTATACCGTTCTGCGCCTGTTGGCAAGGGCAAATCACAGGCCCAGCATAGCAGCGCCGATCATGCCGGCATCCGCGCCCAGCTTTGCCAGCTCGATACGGGAATAGGGCATGGTCTTGTACAGCAGATAGCGGGGAACCTCCGGCCGGACGGCATCCAGCAGGAAACTGCCGGACTTGCTCAGGCCGCCGCCCAGCACGACCACCTCCGGATCCAGGAAGTTGATCACATTGGCAATGGCCTGCGCCAGGTAGGTCACATAGCGGCGGAAAACCTTCTTGCCCTGCTCGTCGCCTTCCCGGGCGGCATCAAAGACCATCTTGGCGTTGATCTTGCCGGCATCGCCATCGCACAGCGCCATGATCAGGCTGTCCGGGTGCTTGGCAACGGCTTCCCGGGCCATGCGGATGACGGCAGTGGCGGAGGTGTAGCGCTCCAGGCAGCCGTGGTTGCCGCAGGTGCACTTTTCGCCGTCCAGCTCCAGAATGGTGTGACCCAGCTCGCTGCCCACGCCGTGGAAGCCGCTCCACACCTTGCCGCCCAGCACAATGCCTGCGCCCACGCCGGTGCCCAGGGTGAGCATCACGCTGGAGTGGGTGCCGGCGCTGACGCCTGCCACGCTTTCTGCCAGGGCGGCAACGGTGGCATCGTTATCGATGAAAACGGGCTTGTTGATGTATTTTGCAAAGGTGTCGTGCAGGGGAACATTGTGCCAGCCCAGGTTGGTGCAGAAGGGCACAATGCCCGTGCGGGGATCTACAATGCCCGGCACGCCCACGCCAACGGAGGCCAGATCGTCCAGGGAATGGCCGCTGCTCTTAAGAGCCTCCAGGGCGCAATCCGCCATCTGCTTCACCTGCTCTTCAAAGGGCAGGTCTGTGCGGGTGACGATGCTGCCCTTGGCCAGCAGGGTGCCCTTTTCATCCACAATGCCGGCCTGAATGCCGGTGCCGCCAATGTCAATGCCGATATAAACCATGGATTCTTCCTCCTTCAATCAGTCCAGCTGATTGGTTTTTCGCATAATCATTTCGTTCAGCCGCCTGTCCAGCTCGTGGGCGGCGGAGTAGCCCATGCGCTTCAGGGACAGGTTTCTTGCCGCCACCTCAATGATGATGGCCAGGTTCCGGCCCGGGCGCACGGGCATGATCTGGTGGGGAACCTTCACGCCCAGGATGGTGATGGTTTCCTCGTCCAGGCCCAGGCGGTCGTATTCCTTGCCCTGCACCCAGTGCTCCATGTGAATCACCATGTCGATGGATTTGCTCATGGCTACGGCGCCAATGCCGAACATGGCCTTGATGTCGATGATGCCGATGCCGCGAATCTCCATGAAGTGGCGCACCATTTCCGGGCACTCGCCGGTCAGGCGGTTGTCGCTGACCCGGCAGATGTCCACCACATCATCTGCCACCAGCTGGTGCCCGCGCTTGACCAGCTCCAGGGCGGCCTCGCTTTTGCCCACGCCGCTTTCGCCGGTGATCAGGATGCCCACGCCGTACACATCCACCAGCACGCCGTGCCGGGTCACCCGGGGCGCCAGGCAGCGGTTCAGGTAGTTGATGGCGGTGAAGGTGAACTTGGTGGTGAGCATGTCCGTCTGGTAAACGGCAACATCGCTGGCCCGGGCGGCGTCCAGCAGCTCCAGGGGTGCGGTCATGCCGCGGCAGATGATCACGCAGGGCAGGTCGTAGGAAAAGTACTTCTGCAGGCGCTCCCGCCGAACCTCCGGCGAAAGGGACTCCAGGTAGGTCATTTCCACCTTGCCGATGACCTGGGGCCGCTCGAAGGCGAAGTATTCGTAGAAATTGCAGAACTGCATGCCCGGTCGGTTCAGGTCAGCAGAGCGGATGTCCCATTCCACCTTGGTGGAGGGTGACAGCTCCGTCAGCTGCAGGGCCTTGGCAAATCCGGCTGCCTGAATCATGCTGGATCCTCCTTCAAAACATGTTGTGCGATATAGCGGGCCACGCCGTCCTCCTCATTGGAGCGGCAGGTGGCGGGAATACGGGCTTTGACTTCCTCCCAGGCGTTGGCCATGGCAACACCGTGGCCTGCGGCTTCCAGCATGCTCAGGTCGTTCAGGCTGTCGCCAAAGGCCATGGTGCTGCCCATGGAAAAGCCCAGATGCTCGGCACACCAGCGCAGGGCGTTGCCCTTGGTGGCCTGCCTGGGATTGAACTCCAGGAAATACGGCTTGGAGCGGGTGATGGCAGCCACATGGCCCCATTTTTCCTGGGCTATCATGTGGAGCCGGGCAATGCGCTGCGCATCGTCAATCATCAATAACTTTGGCGTTGGCTGGGTGATGAAGGCCGGCAGGTCAGGCACCCGGCGGTAGGATGTGCCGGTGGCCTGGCGATAGGCCTGGGCGTAGGCGCAATCCTTGCTGTAATAGAAGCGGGCTTCATCGTACACATGGGCGTAAATGTCGTTATCCCCGGCCCATATGGCAATCTCCCGGGCCAGGTCTGCAGGAAGAAGCTCCTGCATGATGGCCTTGTGCTCCGTTGTGCGAACCTCGGCGCCATTGCAGCACACATAGCAGGACGCGCAGCCGATCAGGTCCACCTTAACCCCCATGCTGCTGCTGGTGCGCCCGCTGGCAGGAATAATGCGGATGCCCTTTTCCGCCGCCCGGCGGAGCACTGAAAGGGTGTAGGGGGAAATGCTGCCGTCATCGTGCAGCAGGGTATCGTCCAGATCAAAGGCAATGGCCTGAATATCCATAATTGGCTCCCTTCATAACAATCCAGTTCATTATAACAAAAAAACGCAACAAATGCTACTATAAAGCGCAAGTTTTTGCGAAGAAGCAAGAAGGAATTGCGCAGGTGAAAATGGAATCTTTTAAGTATCAACCCTGCATCATGCAGTGAAGGAGCGTATACCTATGATGGAACGCAGCGAAGCCCGCGCCAAGGCCAAGGCCCTGGTTGCCCGGATGACCCTGGAGGAGAAGGCCTCCCAGCTCAGGTACGATGCACCAGCCATTCCGCGCCTGGGCATTCCCGCCTACAACTGGTGGAACGAAGCCCTGCACGGCGTGGCCCGTGCCGGCACTGCCACGGTGTTCCCCCAGGCCATTGGCCTGGCCGCTATTTTCGATGAGGACTTCCACCAGCAGGTGGCGGAGGTTATCTCCACCGAAGGCCGCGCCAAGTACAATGCCCAGTCCGCCCACGGCGACCGGGACATCTACAAGGGTCTGACCATGTGGAGCCCGAATATCAACATCTTCCGCGATCCCCGCTGGGGCCGCGGACATGAAACCTATGGCGAAGACCCCTACCTGACCAGCCGGCTGGGTGTGCGCTTCATTGAAGGCCTTCAGGGCAAGGGCAAGTACATGAAGATTGCCGCCTGCGCCAAACACTTTGCCGTGCACTCCGGCCCGGAAGAGCTGCGCCACGAGTTCGATGCCATCGCTACCCCCAAGGACATGGCCGAAACCTACCTGCCCGCCTTTGAGGCTGCGGTGAAGGAAGCCAAGGTGGAATCCGTCATGGGTGCCTACAACCGCACCAATGGCGAGCCCTGCTGCGGCTCCAAAACCCTGCTGGTGGACACCCTGAAGGAGAAATGGGGCTTTGAAGGCCACGTTGTCAGCGACTGCTGGGCCATTCGCGACTTCCACACCCGGCACATGGTAACCTCCACCGCGCCGGAATCCGCCGCCCTGGCCCTGAAGAATGGCTGCGACATCAACTGCGGCAACACCTACCTGCACATGATGCAGGCCTACCAGGAAGGCCTGGTGACCGAGGAGGACATTACCGCCGCTTGCGAAAATGCCTACACCAGCCGCTTCCTGCTGGGCATGTTTGCGGACGACTGTGAGTATGACCAGATCAGCTATCTGGAAAACGACACGGACGAGAACAACGCCATGGCGCTGGCTGCTGCGGAAAAGTGCATGGTGCTTTTGAAGAACGATGGCATCCTGCCCCTGGACGAAAGCAAGATCAAGACCATTGCGGTCATCGGCCCCAACAGCGACAGCCAGGCCGCCCTGTACGCCAACTACTACGGCCTTTCCAGCCGGTATGTGACCTTCCTGGAGGGCATCCGCACCTATTGCCGGGAAAAGGGCATCCGTGTGCTGTACAGCAAAGGCAGCGCCATGGCCAAGGATCGTGTTCAGGGCCTGGGCCAGGCCAACGACCGCATTGCCGAGGCTGTCACCTGCGCAGAGGAGGCCGATGTGGTCATCGCCTGCGTGGGCCTGGACGAAACCCTGGAAGGTGAAGAGGGCGATACCGGCAACGAGTATACCTCCGGCGACAAGTTCGACCTGCAGCTGCCTGCCGCCCAGCGCACCCTGATGGAGGCCCTGGAAAAGACCGGCAAGCCGCTGGTGACCGTGGTGGCCGTTGGCTCTGCGCTGAATGTGCCCCAGGGCAATGCCCAGCTGCTGGCCTGGTATCCCGGCCAGGCTGGCGGCACCGCGCTGACGGAGATCCTGTTCGGCAAGGTATCTCCCTCCGGCAAGCTGCCCCTGACCTTCTACCACGATGTGAACGACCTGCTGGAGTTCACCGATTATAACATGACCAACCGCACCTACCGCTATTACACCGGCACCCCTCTGTATCCCTTCGGCTACGGCCTGAGCTATGCCGACTTTGCCGTCAGCGACATGAAGGCCGGCAAGGACGCGGTGACCGTTACCGTGACCAACAAGGGCGACATGGCTGCGGAAACCGTGGTGCAGGTCTATGTGAAGGACAAGGCCTCCCGGTGGGCCACACCCAACCCGCGCCTGGCTGGCTTTGCCCGGGTGGCGCTGGATGCCGGCGAGTGTAAGACCGTGCATGTGAAGCTGGACGCCCTGGCCTTCACCGTGGTGAATGATGCGGGTGAGCGTATCAATGATGGCAAGAGCTTCGACATTTATGCCGGCCTGAGCCAGCCCGATGCCCGCAGCGTGGAGCTGATGGGTCAGGCACCCCTGCACACGGTGCTGGAGCTGTAAGCAAATACACCAAAGGCTCGTCACCGGAAATGGAGGCGAGCCTTTTCAGGGTGTCGAAAAAGTGGCAAAGCCACTTCAGACCGTCCACAAACCCCTGATTCCCACCAAAATCAGGGGTTTGTGCGCACAA
>CAYMOM010000004.1:0-47092 GCA_964391995.1 uncultured Faecalibacterium sp. | reverse complement strand
CCTGCTGGAACAGCACCGTTTTGGTGCCGGAGGTTCCCAGGTCAATGCCAAGCACGTATTTCATAGGTCTTACCTCTTTTCGTCTTAATCAGGCCCTCATCAGGCCTTCTTTCTTTTATCTTATCTTCTGCCGGGCCTTTTGTCAAGCGCACACCTTCCTATCTCATATGAATCTTCCCCTATCCCTTGCGCATTCTTTCCCAAACTGGTACAATATCCCCATACCATGTGTTGATACCGGATCAACCAAGATGTTTGAGGTGAACGTATGAATCTGCAAACGGCCCTGGAGAAGCTCAACACCCTGGAGGCCACCCGGAATGCCTATTACCACGCCATGTCCGTCCTGTCCTTTGATGGCGAAACCGTGGCTCCTGCCCGCTCCGCCCTGGGGCGCAGCAAAACCATGGGGATTCTTTCCGGCGCTGCTTATCAGCTGCTGGTGAACGACGATGTGCGGGAGGTGCTGTCCACCATTCTGGACAGCCGCGAGCAGGTGGATGCCCCCATCGCCCGCCGGGCAGAGCTGCTCAAGGAGCAGCTGGACGACATGACCCGCATCCCCCAGGAGGAATTCGTTGCCTATCAGACCCTGACCAGCCAGTCCAGCGCCATATGGCACCAGGCCAAGGAAAACAACGATTTTCCCCTGTTTGCGCCCTACCTGGAAAAGCTGATTGACTACAACCGCCGGTTTGCCTCCTATAAGAATCCTGACAAGCCCGCCTATGACGTGCTGCTGGACGACTATGAGAAGGGTGCTTCCACGGCCACGCTGGATCCCTTCTTCGCCCTCCTGCGGGAAAAGCTGACCCCCGTAATTCTGGAGGTTGCCCAGCGGCCCGCTCCCGCCACGGACTTTTTGCACCAGTCCTTCCCCATTGCCCAGCAGCGGGTGTTTTCCGACAGGGTTATGGCCATGATGGGCATGGACAGGGAGTGCTGCGCCATTGGCGAAACGGAGCACCCCTTCACAGACGGCTTCAACAAGTGGGACGTGCGCATCACCACCCACTATCATGAAAACGACCTGGCTTCCAGCCTGTACAGCGTCATTCACGAGGGCGGTCATGCCCTGTACGAAATGGGCGTGGGAGACGAGATGCAGTTCACCTGCCTGTCCGGCGGCTCCACCATGGGCATCCATGAAAGCCAGAGCCGCTTTTACGAAAACCTGATCGGCCGCAGCCTGCCCTTCTGCAAGGCACTTCTGCCTGTGGCCCAGGAGCTTTTCCCTGCCCAGCTTAGCGGCGTAACCCCCGAAATGCTCTACGCTGCCGTGAATGAGTCCAAGCCTTCCCTTATCCGCACCGAGGCGGACGAGCTGACCTACGCGCACCATGTGATGATCCGCTATGAGCTGGAAAAGCTGATGATGTCCGGTCAGGTAAAGGTGAACGAGCTGCCCGCCCTGTGGAACCAGTTCTACAAGGATTACCTGGGTGTCACCGTGCCCAGCGACCGTGAAGGCATTTTGCAGGATTCCCACTGGTCCGGCGGCGCCATTGGCTACTTCCCCAGCTACGCCCTGGGCAGCGCCTATGGCGTGCAGATGCTGACCGCCATGGAAAAGGATGTGGACGTGTGGTCTGCTGCCGAAAAGGGCGATTTGACCCCCATCACCGCCTGGCTGGGTGAGCATATTCACCGCTACGGCTGCCTGCTCAAGCCTGCCCAGCTGCTGGAAAACGCCATGGGCGGCGCCTTTGACCCCAACTGCTACATTAACTATCTCACCCAAAAGTTCTCCGCCCTGTACCATCTGTAAAGGAGCCTGACCATGGAGCTTCAGCGCATTGTGGATGAAAGCCGGCGCATGGTATTTTTCGGCGGCGCAGGCGTAAGCACGGAGTCCGGCATTCCGGACTTCCGCAGTGTGGATGGCCTGTACAGCCAGCGCTACGCCTGCCCGCCGGAGGAGATACTTTCCCATCACTTTTTCGTCCGCCAGCCGGAGGAGTTTTTCCGCTTCTACCGGGACAAAATGCTGCCCCTTTCCGCCCGGCCCAACGCCGCCCACCTGAAGCTGGCTGAGCTGGAGTGCGCCGGCAAGCTGACCGCCGTCATCACCCAGAACATCGACGGGCTGCACCAGAAGGCAGGCAGCCAAAATGTGCTGGAGCTTCACGGCAGCATCTGGCGGAACCACTGCCTGGCCTGTGGCAAATGCTATGGCCCAGAGTTCATTCAGGCCAGCGAAGGCGTTCCCCTGTGTTCCTGCGGCGGGCGCATCAAGCCGGATGTGGTGCTCTACGAGGAAGGTCTGGACGACGATGTGCTGTCCCAGTCCATCCATCATCTGCGCCAGGCGGACACGCTGATTGTTGCCGGCACCAGCCTGACGGTGTACCCTGCCGCCGGGCTGCTGCGCTACTTCAAGGGCAGCAACCTGGTGCTTATCAACCGGGACGCCACACCCATGGACAGCCTTGCCACGCTGATCATCCGCGAAAACGTGGGTGCGGTGCTTTCCCGCCTGCAGGTGGATGGCACCCGGTGAGCCGGCTGATACTGTACCAATGATTGCCAAGGAGGTTCCGCCATGCTTCGCAAGCTGTCCCTGCTGCTGCTTCTGCTGCTTCCCCTGGCAGCCAGGGCGGACATCATCATCAGCGAGGTCTGCGCCCAGAACGGCACCTATACCAACGGTCACGCCTATGACTGGGTGGAGCTGTACAACAACGGCAGCAAGACGGTTGACCTGTCCGGCTACTGCCTGAGCGACAGCAAGAAGAACCCGCAGAAGTGGGCCTTTCCCAGCGGCACCAAGCTGAAAAAGGGCGCATACCTGACGGTGTACTGCACCGGGGACGATGATATCGCTCCCGGGAAAGGCTCCACCTTTTATGCCAATTTCAAAATATCTTCCGGCGGCGAAAAGCTCTACCTGTCCGACAGCGAAGGCAACCTGCTGCAAAAGCTGGAACTGCCTGCCCAATACGGCTGCGTGACCTACGGGCTGCCCCTGGGCGGCACGGAATACGGTTTTTTTGAAAACGCCACCCGGGGCAAGAAAAACGACAGCACTGCCTATGCCTTCCGTGCGGAAGCGCCTACCCTTGTAACCCCCGGCGGATTTTGCGATGAGCCTGTCACCGTTACCGCTGCTGCGCCCCAGGGGACTACCCTGCGCTACACCACCGATGGCGCAACGCCCACCGCCAAGTCGAAAGTCTTTCCAGCAGACGGCCTGACCATCAGAAAAACCACGGTGCTGCGGGTGAAAGCCTTCCGGGAGGATGCGGTTTCCTCCGAAACGGTCAGCGCCAGCTATTTCATTGGCGATACCCTGCAAACCCCCGTGGTTTCCCTGATAACCGACGACAAGTACCTTTTCAACAAGAAAACCGGTGCGCTGGTCAAGGGCAGCGGCTCCACCCCCAACTACGCCAAGGAGCTGGAGTACCCCGTAAACATTGAGTACTTCACCCTGGAGGGTCAGTGCCAGATCAACCAGGTGGGCACCTTCACCTGCTCGGGACACTCGGCACGGGTCAATGCGCAAAAGTCCATCGCCCTTTACGCCCGGAACGAGTACGGTCCCTCCACCTTTGCCTTCAATCCCTTTCCTACCCGGGACTACACCGAATATAAATCCCTGCTGCTCCGCGCCGCCAATTCCGATACCTACGCCACACGCATCCGGGATATTGTGGCTTCTTCCCTGGCGGAGGGACAAGGCCTGCTGTACCAGGACCATGTGGTGATTCAGGTGTACATCAACGGCGAATACTGGGGGCATTACAACCTGCGGGAGAAGATCAACAAGCACTTCATCGCCCAGTACGAGGGCGTGACGGACGAAGCGGACATCGACAACATTGATATTCTTGCCCGCAACGGTACCGACCGCTTTACCCAGAACGGCGATAACGAGGACTGGGTGGCGCTGGCGGACTTTTGCAAAACCCACGACCTGAACGACCCGGACAACCTGCAATATGTGCTGGACAGGCTGGATGTGGACAATATGTTCACCCACGCCGCCTTCGAGATCATTCTGGGCAATGTGGACTTTACCAATGTGCGGGTCTACCGTGTGCCCGGCGGCAAATGGCGCTACCTGCTTTTCGACGTGGAAGCCTGCTGGCGCAACCTGGACAAGACCCCCATTGAGTATTACATCAAGCCCGTCAGCGCCAGGGTGCAGGGTTTCCGGCACGAGCCGCTGAACGCCCTGCTGGCTGTGCCGGAATACAAGGCGAAGTTCCTGAACCGCGTGGCGGAGATCCTGGAGGACTGCTTCCAGTGGCCCCATGTGGAGCAGCACTTTGACGATGTGATTGACCAGCTGGATCCCATTCTGGACAGGCACATCAGCCGCTGGAAAAACATGAAGCGTTCCGACTGGGTGAAGAACATTGGTGCCATCAAGTATTATGCCCGGGTACGCCCGCGGAAAATTGCCGGTATGCTGCAAGCAGCCATGAAGCTCACCGATGCCGAGGTGGAGCAGTACTTCGGCGCGGTACAGCAGCTGCTGGAAATCACCAACGCCCGCCCGGAGCAATAAGGGGAAGCCATACGGATTCTTGTGGATGCGGATGCCTGCCCTGTGGTGCACCTGGTGGAGCAGGCCGCCAAGGCTCGCGGTCAACCCGTTACCCTCCTGTGCCGGCCCAAGATGTGTGGATACGCTGCTCCGTGGCTGCGATGAACTGCTGTCCGGCCGCAGAAAAAACGGCATGCCCTACCACTATTTCGGCGGTGAATGTCTCCAGCACCCGCTGACGGGCACCCCCGGTGAAGTAATCTTTTATTGCGAAAGCAAACTATGATATGAGGTGAATTGCAATGGAATTCAATCGTGCCTGGCTCTCTGACCCTACGGTGTTCCAAGTCAACCGTCTGCCTGCCGTGTCCGACCACCTGATCTACCGCTCCCTGGCTGAGGCGGATGTGGGTACATCCTCCCTTGTGCGCAGCCTGGACGGACAGTGGAAGGCCCACCTGGCGCTGCGGCCTGGGGACGCGCCGGACAGCCTTTTGGCTGATGGCAGCGCCGACCATACCCTGCCGGACATCACCGTGCCCGGCGTGTTCCAGCTCCAGTACCCGGAGTGGGACGCGCCCCAGTATGTGAACGTTCAGTATCCCTGGGACGGCCGCGAACCGCTCACCCCGCCCCAGGTGTCCGAAAGCTACAACCCCACGGTGACGGCTATCCGCACCTTCGAGCTGTCCCCTGCCGACATGGCCTGTGGGCGCGTGGTGCTGACCTTCGCCGGGGTGGAGGCCGCTCTGGCCCTGTATATCAACGGGCAGTTCGTCGGCTATACCGAGGATAGCTTCACGCCCCATGCCTTCGATGTGACGGCCTTTGTGCATCCGGGCAGCAACCGTCTGGCTGCGCGGGTTTTCAAGCGCTGCTCCGGCACCTGGCTGGAGGATCAGGACTTCTGGCGCTACAGCAGCATTCACCGCAGCGTGACCCTGACCTTTGAGCCAAAGACCCACCTGGCAGACATTTTCGTCCGCACGCCCCTGACGGACAACTATACCCGCGCCCATCTGGATGTGGAGATGACCATCCGTCAGCCGGAAGGCACGGTGAACGCCCTGCTGGCGGACGCCCGGGGAAATGCCATGCTGAATGTGTCCCTGCCCGCTGCCGAAAGCATGCACCTTTGCGAAGAGATTCCCGGTGCCAGGCTCTGGTCTGCCGAGGAACCCAACCTGTACACCCTGACCATTGCCCTCACCGATGCCCAGGGTCAGGCGGCGGAGGTTTCCCGGCTGGAGGTGGGCTTCCGCCAGTTTGAGATGATCGGCAAGGTGATGCACCTGAACGGCAAGCGCCTGGTGTTCCGGGGCGTAAACCGCCACGAGTTCGACTGCAGCACCGGCCGGGTCATGTCCACCGAGCTGATGCTGAAGGACATTGCCAACTTCAAGCGCATGAACATCAACGCCGTGCGCACCAGCCACTACCCCAACACCAGCGAATTCTACCGCCTGTGCGACCGCTATGGCCTGTATGTCATTGATGAAACCAACATGGAAACCCATGGCTCCTGGGCCACCAAGCGCGACTGGGTGCTGCCCGACAACAGACCGGAATGGCACGGCGCCGTGCTGGACCGCGGCCGTTCCATGCTGGAGCGGGACAAGAACCACGCCTGCATTCTTCTGTGGAGCTGCGGCAACGAAAGCTGGGGCGGCAGCAACATCTTCGACCTGAGCAACTTCTTCCGCCAGCGGGATCCCAGCCGCCTGGTGCACTATGAAGGCGTTGCCAACGACCAGCGCTACCCCGATACCACCGATGTGTACAGCCGCATGTACTTCAAGGCTGCTGACATTGAAAAATACCTGAACAGCAACCCGGACAAGCCCTTCATCAACTGCGAATACATGCACGCCATGGGCAATTCCCTGGGCGGCATGCGCCTGTATACCGACCTGGAGGACAAGTACCCCATGTACCAGGGCGGCTTCATTTGGGATTATGTGGATCAGTTCCTGCGGGCCACAATGCCCAATGGCTGCACCTGCATGACCATGGGCGGCGACTGGGGCGACCGGCCTACGGACTGGGAATTCATCGGCAACGGCATCGTCATGGCGGATCGTTCCCTGTCCCCCAAGGCCCAGGACGTGCGCTTCCTGTATCAGGATGTGACCCTGACCCCGGACGAGAGCGGCGTTACCCTCCACAGCCGCCGGCTGTTTGCACCCGTCATCGGGCAGGTTTTGCAGTGGAGCATCCACTGCGATGGCAAGCTCATCCGCTCTGGCGCGCTGGCAGCACCCACCCTGGCCCCCGGGCAAACCCTCCACGTTGACCTGCCCTATGGGGATGTGCCCGCCTCCGGCCTGCTGGTAGCCACCTGCCAGCTGCTGCACAGGGGGCATGCCATTCTGGCAGACGGGGAAATCATGGCTGTTGGGCAGGCAATTCTCCGCCAGGCCGCGCCCCAGGCACTCACACTTCCCTGCGCACCTGCACCCGTTGTGGGCGATGTGAACGTTGGCATGCACACCGCTGCCCTGTCCATCCTGCTGCAGAAGAACCGGGGCATGATTTCCTTCAAGGACGCCCTGGGCCGGGAATGCCTGCTCCGTGCACCCCAGCTTTCCCTGTTCCGGGCGCCCACGGATAACGACAGGGGCAATGGCGATGCCGTCCGCCAGGGCATCTGGCACGCCGTCAGCCGGTACTACTTCACCTCCAGCGAGGAGCCCACCTATGCCAACGGCATTTTCCGCATGGTGTATCATTACGCTGCGCCGGTGCTGCCCGGCACGGACATCACCGTGACCTACACCGTAACCGCCCCGGATACCGTGCAGGTCACCCTGTGCTGGCCCGGCGTGGACAACCTGCCTGATATGCCTGCCCTGGGCCTGAGCTTCCAGCTGGATTCCCGGCTGAACCAGGTGCGCTACTACGGCTATGGCCCGGAGGAAAACTACACCGACCGCAAGGAAGGCGCGCTGCTGGGTAACTACACCTACGCTGTGAAGGACGGCTGGACCCGCTATGGCAACCCCCAGGAGAGCGGCAACCGCATGGGCGTGACCCGCATGGCTATTACCGATGCAAAGGGCCACGGTGTAGAGATTTCCGGCGAGGGCCTGGAAATCAGCGTGCAGCCTTACCTGCCGGAGGAGCTTTCCGCCGCCGCCCACCCGGAGGAGCTGCAAGACTCCAGCCGCACGGTGGCTGATATCGCCCTGTTCCGCAAGGGCGTTGGCGGTGATGACAGCTGGGGCGCGCCGGTGCTACCCCAGTTCACCTACCCTGCCGATCAGCCCTATACCCTCACCTTCACCCTGAAGGCGCTGTAACGCCAAAAAACGAAAAAGCCTGGCATGCGTCAGGCTTTTTTGTATGGCACAAAAAATCACTCAAACTGTCCGCCGGTCAGCTCCGCCTGCTTTTTCTTGCTGAAGGATTTCAGCACCAGCCGGTAGGCCTCGTCCAGCATGTGGCACATCAGGTCCTCCGGCACGGCACCATCGGCCCGGATGGAATTCCAGTGGAGCTTGTTCATGTAATACCCGGGCAGAATGTCCTCATACTGCCGGCGCAGCGCTTCACCCTCCAGGGGTTCCAGCTTCAGGGTGATGTAATAGGGCTTGTTGTTCTCGTCCAGGCACACGGCGGCGAACATTTTCTCCCCCAGCATGTAGCGCTGCCAGTTCCAGTTGTCGTCATTGCGGGTCACACCGGGCTTGAACAGCAGATAATCGTTAATCCACGGATATTTCATCGTCTGCTCACTTCCCCAGCAGGCTGCCAAGCACATCGCCAATCACGTCGGACAGGCTATCCCACGCGCCGTCCTGCTGGGACAGGCCGCGGACAAAATCGCCGCACGCGCCCTTGAGCACCTTCAGGGCTGCTTTTTTCTCATCGCTTTCGGCAGCACGGTAGGCCTCCACCAGCTTCTTCTCCGCGGCGGTCAGCTTCATGCTGGTGGTGGTTGCGGCGGATTTCTTTGCCGTGGTTTTGGCGGTGCCCTTGGCGGCATTCAGCAGGGATGCCTGGGTTACGCCGCAGGCCGTGGCGATTTTCTTCAGCTGTGCCTGGGTCAGCTCCTTTTCGCCCCGCTCCGCCAGGCTGATGTCACTGGCGGAAAGGCCCACCTTTTTGCCCAGCTTCTCCTGGGTCAGTCCGGCCTCTGTGCGGGCCTCCTTGATCAGCTTGCCAACCTTGCTTGCCATGGGTGCATCCTCCTTTGTGATGATTGTGTGAACTTTCCCTGCCTGCCCTTGCAATTCCACCATCTGTTGCGTATACTGGATGCAGCGGAACACCGCAGGAAAGGAACGAAAAGCATGGATATTCAGAAAATCATTACCGAAGTGCTGGAAAAGCTCCAGGGCGATGACGGGCTGATTGCCAAGTTCAATGCTGACCCGGTGAAGACCCTGGAAGGCCTTCTGAACATCGACCTGCCGGACGACCAGGTGAACGCCGTCATCACAGCCGTGAAGGCCAAGCTGAACCTGGACGATGTAGCCAAGGGCGCCGAGAGCGTTCTGGGCGCGGTGAAGGGCCTGTTTGGCAAGTAATCATTCTTCCTGAGAAGCAGCATTGCCTGCTTCTTTTTTATTGCCGGCAAACTTCACCGAAAAGGGCAGCAGGCCGGAAAGTGCCATCACCACGCCGCAGCACAGGAAAATGATTTCACTGGTCATGGTCATGTCCGGCTGGTTCGTCAGCAGGAATATCCCCGCGCTGATGACCCACGCAGCACCCAGCAGCATCTGCCCCAGGCCGGCATGGTGCACATAGCCAAAGCTGTCCGCCCGGTCGATTTCCGTCAGCTCCGTTTTCAGCCGCAGCAGCTTGATGCTGCCCAGCAGCAGGTAAAACAGCGGCAGCAGGCACAGCAGATACCAGGGTGCCACATACCAGCACAGCTGAGCCCAGCAGGGCGTCAGGCCCGCCAGGGCAAAGGCCACCGCCCCCAGGGCCAGGCCTGCCAGGCAGCGCAGAAGCGCGCCGCGCCGCTGCACCTTTTCCAGGGTATACACGGGGCCGATGTAGCGCATGGCTGGCTTTTCCTTGCCGGTTTGGGGGTCAATGCGGTATTCGGTGGTGTAGAGCTTCATCGCATCGCGATAGCGCATGGGGTCAACCTCCCTGATTGCTGCCGTGGCGCAGCGCAAATATTTGCAGCATGGCTGCTTCCAGCGAGCCTTCCTGGTTCATCTGCCCGCTTTTGATGCGGTATTCCGTGTCCAGGCACAGGTTCACGGCCTGCTTCACCTGCTGGCGGGTGTAGGCCTGGGCCTGGCGGATGCACCGCTCCGCCGCAAAGGGCGCAATGCCCAGACCCTGTTTGATGGCCTGAGGGGACTTCTTCTCGTACTGCATGATTTTCACATGCAGCATCAGCCGGTACTGGCGCAGCAGCATGGCCAGAATACCGATCCTGTCGGAGCCGGTGGTCAGCATGTCCCGCAAAAGGGCAAAGGCCTTGCCCTCCTGGCCTGCCACCACCGCATCCACCATTTCGAACACCGTGCATTCAATGGAGCGGGTGGCAACGGCGCGGACATCCTCGTCCCGGATGTCCCCTCGCTCCCCGGCCAGGGCCGCCAGCTTTTCCATTTCCGTGTGCAGAAGCGCCGTATCGCTGCCCACGGTGAAGGCCAGCAGGGAGGCCGTCTGGGGTGAGCATTGCTTCCCCAAGCCCGAAAACGTGCGGATGATCCACTGGTTCAGCTCCGCATCGTTCAGCTGGGCAAAAGATACCACCGTGCCGTGCTTCTGGATGGCCTTGTACAGCTTCTTCCGGGCATCTGCCTTGCCCCGCTGCACAAACACCAGCACGCAGCTTTCCGGCACATGCTGAAGGTAGTCCAGCAACCGCTCATCCGCCTCTGCCCGGGCCAGCGCCGGGTGTTCCCGCACCACCACCAGCCGCTGATCCGCCAAAAAGGGCAGGGTTTCCGCGGCGGCGATCAGGCCATCGGTGGCGGGGTTGTCCATCAGGTTTTCATTCAGCTCCTCCAGGCCTTCCGGCAGGAGCTTTTTCCGCATGGCGGAAAGGGCAGCGGCCTTGATATTCTCCTCCGTGCCTTCCAGCAGGTAGGCACCGCGGAGCTTTCCCTCCTTGATAGCCTGGGTCAATTCCTTGCGATCCATCGCTTCACCTCCGGCCTACCGCATGGTTTCCACGGTATAGCCGTCATCATCAAAGTGCAGGGTAATGCAGCCCTGCCGGTGGGTGTCCGCCACGGGCAGGCCCCATTGGCGGCTGTCCACCGCCTGGCTGCGCTCATCGGTGCCGCAGGAGAGCAAAAGCACCTGCGGCCCAACCGCCTGGAGAAACGCCTGCCCGGTGCTGCTCATGGAGCCATGGTGGGCCAGCTTCAGCACATGGGCCGGGGCGGCGGCGTACATCTCATAGCTGCCGGAAAGATCCCCCGTCAGCAGCAGGGAGGTGCCCTTCACCTCCGCCAGCAGCACCAGGGAGGAATCATTGGCCTCCTGCCCCGGGCGCACCCGGCCTTTCTCCGGCCACAGCACCGTCAGGCAGCCTTTGGGCAGGGGCAGCACATCACCCCTGGAAAGGCAAACAACCTCCGTGCCGGCAGCCTTCAGGTTCTCCAGCGCAGCCAGCACGTTGGCATCCGCCCGGGTTGCCGCCGCGCCATAGGGAATGTAGCAAACCCCAATGGGAATGCCGCTGTCCGCCAGGGCCGTCAGGCCGCCGGCGTGGTCGGTGTGCAGGTGGGTCAGCACCAGGGCATCCAGGCTGATGCGCCGCTGGTGCAGATAGCTGGCCAGCGCCTGTCCATCTTCTCCGGTGTCGATGGCAATGCACCTGCCACCGTCCTGCAAAAGGGCCGCATCCGCCTCGCCAACGCTGAGCTGCACATAGCGGCTGCCTGCGTCCGGCCAGGGAAAAACGGACAGTGCCAGGGCAGCAACCGCCGCCGTGATCGCCAGGCTGCGGTGCCTTCCCCGCCACCACCAGCTGAGGGTGAAAACCAGCAGCACGCAGGCAGCCGCCGTCAGCAGATTGGCCCGGCAGGTCCACAGGGTTACCCCAGGCCAGGCGCCCATGGCGCGGACGCCGGCCAGCAAGCCTTCCATCATCCATGCGGCAAGCCGGCCCAACGCACCGGCCAGCGCCGGTACAGGCAGCAGAGCCAGCACCACCCAGCACAGGCTGATCAGCCCCGTTGCCAGGGAAATCACCAGCATGTTCAGCCCAATGCCCAGCAGGGGCAGCTCCTGAAACCAGTACAGTTCCGGCAGCAGAATGCCCGCCTGGGCGCCCAGCGCTGTGCAGAGGGAGCGCCACACCCGTGGCAGGCGTTTGGGTGTGTGCAGGCTTTCCAGCCAGGGTGATACCAGGGTCAGGCCCAGCATGGCGCCATAGGTCAGCTGAAAGGACAGGCTGGTCAGCTGCACAGGGGCCAGCACCAGCAGCACCACAAATGTGGCGCATAAAAGATGCAGCGGGCTGCGCTGGCGGTGCTCCACGGCACCCAGCTCATACAGCAGATACAGCATGGCGGAACGCAGCACCGGGGCATTCAGGCCGGTCAGCAGGCAATAGGCTCCCAGCGCCAGGGCGGTGCAGCCCAGGCGCGCCTTTCTGGATAGCCGCAGGGCCATCAGCAGCCGGCGCAGCATGGCAGCCAGCACGCCCACATGAAACCCGGAAACCGAAAGGATATGGGCAATCCCCAGCCGGCTGAAGGCATCCCTGTCTTCCTGGGGAATCAGGCTCTGGCTACCCAGCAGCATGGTGGCGGCATAGCTGCCGGCGGTATCCCCCATGGCGGTGCAAAGCCGGCCCGTCAGGCTGTGGCGGAGCTTGGCTGCCAGGCCCAGGGGATGCAGGCTGGAAGTAATCTCCTGCACATCACCGCCGTAAACGCCAATGGTGCAGCCCTTTTGCAGCAGGTATTCCCGGAAATCGTACCCGCCGGGATTGTCTGCGCCGCCGGGATGGTATACCTTCGCCGCCAGGGTCACCCGGCAGCCGGGCACCAGGCCTTCGGGCAGGGATTCGCCCTCCTTCAGGTAGAAGGACCAATAGGCACCTGCATACAGCGGCTGACCGTCCAGCGTCACACCCCGCAGCAGGGTGCGCACCTGCCCGTCCTCCCGCTGGCGGAGTTCCTCCGCCACTACGCCGGACACGATGCAGCTGCCCTCCAGCGGCAGGCTGGGGTGATACGCCCCGTACCCGGCCAGGCACCCCAGGGCCAGCACCACGGCCTGCACGGCGAAGAACCTCCCGGGCCAGCGCATGGCCCAGCAGCCGCCAAGGGCCAGCGCCAGCATGGGCACAAACAGCACCCAGCCTTCCGCCGCCCGTCCAATGAGGATCCCTGCCGCCAGGCTCACCGCAGAAGCGGGCAGCAGCCAGGCATAGTCCCGGCTGGTCATACCGTGCAGGCGGCAAAGCGCTCCGCCAGCACCGCATCCGGGCGGATGCTCCGTGCCTCCGCCAGCAGACCGGCAGGGTCAATGCCCGGGTTCAGGTGAGTGATGATCAGCTTCTCCGCACCGGCGTCCCGGGCCAGTTCCGCTGCCAATTGGGCGGAAAGATGCGGCTTTTCCTTGTTCCAGGCAGCAGCCGGGAACAGCCCGTCCGCCAGCAGCAGGCTGCATCCCCGGGCGAAATCCACCATGCCGGGCACAGTGTTGGTATCCCCGGTATAGCACAGGCTGCGGCCATCGGCAGCAAGGCGCAGCATCACCCCGGGCACAGGATGCCTGGCGGCTCCCGCCTGCACCTGCACATCCCCCAGGGTCAGGCAATCCCCGGGGTGCAGGTCGTGCACCTGAAAGGCTCGGCTTGCCAGCAGCGCTTTGCGCACCAGCGAGCCTTCATCCGCCGGCCCGTAAACCTGCAGGGGCGGCGCGTCCAGGCTCTCCATGCGGTAAATCAGGGGCAGTAAGTCGCTGCAATGGTCGTAATGCCAGTGGGAAACCAGCACCGCCGTCAGCGTTTCCGGCCCGATGAAGCGGGTCAGCGCCGCCAGCACACCGCAGCCCATGTCCAGCTGCAGCCGCGTGTCCCCATGTACCGCCAGGTAGCCGGATGTGGCGCCATCCGGTGCTGGATAGGGGCCGTTCACCCCCAGGCAAATCAGCTTCATGCGTTCATCTCCATGTTTCGCCGCAGAACGCCCTCATCCCAAAGGTGTTCCCGGGCGTATTGCAGCATGTCCCGGCACCAGCGCCGGGTGGCATCCAGGTCGGTACAGTAAAGGCTTTGAACCTGTCGGCTCTCCTTAAGGGCGCAGCGGTACTGTTCCTCCGTCACATCGCCTTGGGCCAGCGCATCCTCCAGCTCGTCCTCATCATCCAGGCTCATGTCCCCCTGGGGCGAGAAGATCACATCCAGGTATGCATCCACAAAGGCTGCAACCCCATCATCGTCATATTCCACCCGGTCGATCATATCCGCATACCATACGGTCACAGTGCCATCGGCCTTCATTTTTGCGGTCAGCACATGGTGGCCTCCATGGGGAATCAGCTGGAGCCACACCATACCTGCGCCGCACACAGGCACCTTACCGGCCCGGGGCATGTGCCAATAGCAGGTTTCACCGCCAGTCAGCTGGATCAGGCACAGCATGCCGTGAAACTGCGGCGTATCCACCTGCATCTGGGCATAAGGGAAACGGGAAAACCCCCATCCGTCCCTGTCCAGGCGTTTGCGTTTCATGGTTCCGCCTCCTCCGGCACAGCGTAGAGCTGCAGCGCCCGGGTGATGTCCGTCAGTTTCTCGTCCGTCATGGCAGGTACAGCAAGCACATAAATGCCCTGGGCTGCCTGAACATGCAGGCGAATATTTTCCCCGTCCTCCATGCGCACGGACTGCTGCCCGCCTAAGGTTTGCCCCATAGCATTGCTGAGCCTGTAATTCCCCCGCTGAACAAATTCCAGCGCCCGGGCGGGATAAATACTCTGCACCTCCACCCTGGCACCGGAAGGTGTGGTGTAGCTCAGCGCCAGCACCCGGGCAAAACCGCTACCATATGCCAGGTCGTAGCTGGTGCCGCCGGCCAGGGTCAGCCGGGAGGTATCCGCCGCATACAGCGCCGGCACAGGAAAGGCCCGGAGCATTTCCTCCAGCTCCTGGGCAGAGGCCAGGGTGACTGCAGGGGAAGCTGTCAGCAATGGCTGATCCTGCGCCACCACCACCGCATCCGGGTCCTCCTGGGGCTGGCCCAGGATCACCGCCAGGTAGAAAACCGCCATCAGCACCACCGTCATCAGCGCCGCCAAAGCCATTTTCAGCACCCTTTTCATCTCCGTCCCATCCCCTTTCTCATCCTACTACTATAATGGATGTTTTCTCCGTTGTCAAACCGGAGCAGCAGGCCCGCCGCCTTACAGCTTTCTCGCCTTAATGTACATGGAAAGGGGCAGCATTTTCGCCTTTCAGGTTTTGTCGCCGGCAGCATCCGTGCTTTCCATGGTTTCCCGATCGCTCTGCTCCACCATCTGCTCAATCGCAAAGCCTGCCCGGGCCAGCGCATTCACATAGGTGGAGATTTTCCTGTTGCACAGGGTGATCCGGCTATCGTGGACAGGCATGGTATAATAGGCTTCGTCAAAATAGCTGCTGCTGAAAACCAGCTCCCCCTGGGTGAGCACATTCCTGCCCGTTTCCCGGGAAAAGCCCCCGCAATGATGCAGCGTGTGGTTCCAGCTGAAAATGAAGATGCCGTCCTTTTTCAGGCAGGCGGCAATCCTGTTGAAGGTGCCCTGCAGATCCGTTGTCCAGCCGATGCCATAGATGGAATAGACATAATCAAAATAATTGTCCGGCACATTCATGGTTTCCATGGGTGTACAGATCAGCCTGGCACTGTACCCATTTTCCGCCAGGTACCGTTCCGCATTGGCCAGATGCCGCACAGAGGCATCAATCCCCCATAGCTCCCCTGCATGCCGGTCCCCATGGTATTTCAGCGAGTGTCCGCTGCCGCAGCAAACCTCCAGCATGCGTTTCCCGGTCACATCGCCAAACAGGCGCAGCTCGTCCTCCGTTGGGAACTTCACCCCATATGCCGGCAGGGCCGTTGCGCCAAACCACAGATCTGCGTGATCATCCCAATACCGGCGATTCTCTTCAACAATCGTCTTCATTTCCATTGCATTTCCTCTCCCCTGCTCCCTTTGATGATACCACAAACCCCGCCTGCCTGCAACCCGCCGGCCCCAAGCCAACTCGCACCTTGCCGCCCGGAAAAAATCGTGCTATAATAATGCTGGTTGATTGTGCGCCCGCATTCAAACAGCAAGGAGGCGAAGGCATGAACACGCAGAAACTGCCTGTGGGCATTGACAGCTTTGAAAAGCTGCGTAAAGAGGACTTCTATTATGTGGATAAATCCGGGCTGATCATCGAGCTGATGCAGAACTGGGGCGAGGTCAATCTGTTCACGCGCCCTCGCCGCTTCGGCAAGACGCTGAACATGAGCATGCTCAAATGCTTCTTCGAGATCGGCGGCGACAAGTCCATTTTTGATGGACTGAAGGTTGCCCAGGAACAGCAGCTCTGTGATACCTACATGGGCAAGTATCCCGTGGTGTTCGTGTCGCTTAAGGGCGTGGATGGGCTGGATTTCAGTACAGCCTATAAGGCATTGTGTGAAATCATCCGCTTCGAGGCGCTTCGCCTGCAATTCTTAGCCGATAGCGAAAAAGCATCGGAGAATGAGAAGCAATCCTTGATGCGTATTTTGTCCGGTTGCTATGAGGCAGAGGATATTCGAGGATCGCTCAAGCTCCTGTGCTCCCTGCTGGAAAAGCACTACGGCCAGAAGACCATTCTGCTGATCGATGAATATGACGTCCCGCTGGACAAGGCATACCATCACGGCTACTACGATCAGATGATCGACCTGATCCGCGCCATGTTCGGTGCTGCACTGAAAACCAACGACAGTCTGTTCTTTGCCGTGCTGACCGGCTGCCTGCGGGTGTCCAAGGAGAGTATCTTCACCGGGCTAAACAACCTGATGGTGCACTCCATTTCGGATGTGAAATTTGACGAGTATTTCGGCTTTACGGACGATGAAGTCCGGCAGATGCTGGCGAACTACGGCCTGGAATCCCATTATGCCGAAACCAAGGAATGGTACGATGGCTATCGCTTCGGCGGACAGGATGTGTACTGTCCATGGGATGTCATCAACTATTGCTATGACCTGCGCGCGTCCGAACGTTCCGAACCGAAGGCTTACTGGATGAACACCAGCGGTAACGATATGGTGCGGCGGCTCATCAACAAGGGCACGGACGGCACCACGCAAATGGAGATCGAGCAGCTGATCGCCGGCGAAACGATCCGCAAGCAGCTGAACGAGAACCTGACGCACAACGAGATTGACGCGAACATCGAAAACATCTGGAGCCTGTTGTATATGACTGGCTACCTGACCGTGGCGGACTATCCGGAACGCGGCTGGTACACGCTGAAGATCCCCAACCGTGAAGTCCGTCAAATCTACACCCAGCAGGTTTTGTCCTGGTTCAAGGATAAAACGCAGGCCGAAACCGGCAAGCTGACCCAGCTGTACACCGCGTTCGAGCAGGGCGACACGGCGACCATCACGGACTACCTGGACGAACAGCTGCTGGACACCGTGAGCTTCTACGATGCGTATGAATCCTTCTACCATGGATTCCTGCTGGCGCTGCTGAACACTTGTGCCGATTGGCGTGTCGCATCCAACGCCGAAACCGGCAAAGGCCGCTGCGACATCATCGTCGAGCGGAAGGATCGAAAGATCGGCTTTGTGGTGGAAGTCAAGGACGTGAAGGACGAGGACAAGATGGACTCGGCCTGCGAAGCGGCGATGAAGCAAATCGAGGAGAAGGACTATACCGCTATTTTGCGGCGGTATCGGTTCAAGGAAATTTGGACCTACGGCATTGCCTTCTGGGACAAGGAATGCAGGGTCGTGGCGAAAAAGCAATAAGGCAAGGCGGGCTGTTCCGGCGTGGAGCGGCCCGTTTTGCTATCCGCTGATGTTTCGTTTTCCGCGCTGCTCTACGGAGCGTTCATTATGGCAGTCACTTTTTTTGAAACGCCTGCTGAGAAAAAACTCTCGGCAGGCGTTTCATGATGTTTACTCGTCGCAGTCGTCAAAGTCTTCCTCGTAGCCATCCGCAATCAGCTCGATTTCGCCCTTCAGCAGCTTGTTGGTGATTTTCAGGTCGAAGCGGCGGTAGTCCCACGGGAAGGTGCGTTCCCGGTAGTAAATCGGTTCATCCGTGCAGCCGTTCTGGTCAATTTGCGCCACCAGCTTCCTGGTTTCGTCAACGGGAACATCGTCAAGAATGCCGCAGCCGGCACCGTCCGCCAGCCGGGGATACCGCGTGCCCTGACCCTTGCCCATGGGCTCCACGGAAAGCAGTTCCAGCCAGAAAACCTGGTCGCAGCCGAAATCGTAGATCATTCTGATCCTGTCCCCGGGCTTCATTTTCAGCTGATACAGCTTGAAGCAGAACAAATCCAGTCCATCTTCAGGTTCGAGGCCGTCCTCGGGCAATTGATAGCTCCGCCCGTTGAACTCAAACTCAAACAGGTGATAGGCCAGGGTGTCAAAGGCTGCCAGCACCATGTATCCCAGATCATTCAGCCAGTAATTGGAGGAAACCTGCGCCTTGCGCCAGATTTTATCCTCCAGGCCCTCATAGGTTATCAGAAAAGTGTAAACCTGTGCTGTCACGGTTCATCTTCCTTTCGGGGGGGATATTGCTTGCCGCCGAATAGTGCACATGGGTCAGTTTCCGGCCCGGCAATGCCGTATGGCTCGCGGTATCCCGCAGGATGCAATCGATGGCATAAGCAAAAAGAACTTTGCTGCCTCCATGCTCTTACCCTGCTGAAAATGCTCAGAGGAGAAGTCTTTGCACCATGATACCAGCATCTTCTTCCAATGTAAAGGTTTTTCTCACCGTTTCAGCAGCGCGATGCTGCCCGCTGCCTTGTGCCCGGTAACGGTGATGGTGTAGTCACCTGCCTGATGAATGTTCAGGGTGAAGGCCGCATTGTCCAGGCCTGTGCCCTGATAGATGGGTGCTTCACCCTCCAGACCCACCGCCAGGTCGATGTTTCCGCCGGTGTGGGCCAGCTGCACCTGTAAGCTGTCGCCATTCTCCAGGTGCAGCACGGCCTGCTCCTGCCGGTTGAGCATGGTGTAGGTCATGGAAAAGCCGTCCTCGTTCAGTGCCCTGCTGCCATCGAAGGCAGAAACGCTGCAGCCTGCCAGCAGCACCAGCAGGCACAGCAAAGGCCATAGCTTGCGCATGGTATTTCCTCCTTTATTGGCGCACCGCGTTCACATAATGGATGTGCTCAAAGGCCGCCATGTCCCGCCCGGCAAAGTACCGGGCCTGAATATCCTCCGGGTGCAGCCACTCGTATACCTGAAAGCCGCAGTGCTCCAGCAGGCGGATCAGCCGCTCCCGGGAAAAGCAGCTGAACATGGGTTCGCCGCCGGCAACCGCCATGGCCAGCATGTTTTTCACCCGGCGTACCGGGCTGGTGAACAGTTCCCCGTCCCCGTAGTCAAACACCAGGCTGCAGCCCCTGGGGCACAGGCCGGCCAGGGCGGTCAGCGTAGCGGCAATCTGTTCTTCCGTCAGGTAATAGCTCACCCCCAGCCAGGAGAAGAAGGTTTTCTTCTCCTGGTCAAAGCCTGCATCCGTCAGCGCGGTGGTCAGGTCATCCTTCACAAAGTCCACCGGCACCAGGTGCAGGTTGTCCGGCATGGGCCAGCCAGCCCGCTCCACCCGCTTGCGCTTGGCAAACTGGGTCAGGGGATGATCCACCTCAAACACCTGATGGGCCTGCACCAGTTCCTTTTCCCGGAAGGCGAAGGTGTCCAGGCCTGCACCCAGCATCACATACTGCTCAGTGCCCGTTCGGAAGGCCGCGCACAGGCTCTCTTCGCAAAAGGCAGCCCGTGCCAGGGGGATGGGCGCAAACTGGGCATTCACCAGATGGGTCAGCAGCTCATGATCATCGGCAAAGCAGTCCTTCTTCTCCGGCGCAAGAAAATCCGCCCCGGAAAGAATGTAGCTGTCCATGTCCGCATATTCCTGGTCGGTCATCAGCCGGCGGGCCAGGAAATCATTGAAGATGGGTGCAGGGTCGTTTTCCGCGTGGAATGCCCGGGCGTAGGCGGACATGAGGGCTGTGATGCTGGCTTGCCGATTCATGGAAGTCTCCTTTCGGGTGGCTGTCAGGCCTCGGGTTGCTTTTCGCTCACTTCCGCGCCATACTGGCAGATGAGGGACAGGAAAATCAGCATCAATCCCCAGGACAAGGGGACGCTGCTCATGCTCATGGTGTTGCCGGGCAGGTTCATGCAGATGACCTCCGCAACCACCTGGGCTGCCAGGGGCACCCAAATGCAGTGGTAGCCCAGATGCCGCAGCTGCACGGCGCTCTCCCTGTTAAAGGGCGTGCCGTCCTTTTCCTCCCGGCGGAAATAGCTCCTCCCCAGCCAGGCCAGCGCGCCCAGCGCCACCGCCTGGCAGGCACCGGACAGGCACAGTGTCACCATGCCTTCCCGGGAAACGCCTTCCTCCTTTTCCACCAGGCCGGCAATGCTCACACCGCCAATCTTCAGGGTGGGAGCATCTATCGCCAGGCTGACAGCGCCCGCCACACACAGGCACACGCTTACAATGCAGCAGATAAACAGAATCCGGCAGATAATCTCTGCCGCGTGGAAAACCTTCTGAATGGTCTTTAGGGTATTCATGGTCTACGCTCCTTTTCGATGTTGTTGTTAATCAGCATTTTGAACATGCCTAGACCGAACAGGGCGGCTCCCAGCCCACAGAGGCATACAGGGCAGGAACAATGCAGGGGTCAGGGTGTTTGCTTCAATGTGCATAGAAACACTTCCTTGCAAATGCTTTGCAACAAACTCCGCCTGCGGTGGAATACGCCTCGCCTTCCGGCAGCAGCGTCCGTCCTCCGTGCGGTTCATCCTTTCGCAAGTCGTGCGTATAGGTAGGTGTCCTTCCAGATGGGCCGTCCGTCCTGGTCCTGGTGGAAGGACACATTCTGCCGGAGGTGTCCCTCCCGGCTGAAGCCCAGCCGTTCCAGCAGGCGCCAGGAGGCGCTGTTTTCCGGGTCACACTCCGCATAGATTCGGTGAATGCCGCCCTCAAAGGCCCGGTTAATCAGTGCCGTGCAGGCCTCGGCTGCATAGCCCTGGTGCCAGAAATCCCTGTTCAGCAGGTAGCCCAGTTCCAGGGTTTGAAAATCCCGCTTCCCCAGGTATACATTGCCGATAACCTTCCCTTCCAGCTCCACAGCCAGCATCTCGCTGCTGGACAAGCGCCACCGCAGGGCCTGGCAGGTTTCCTCCAGGGTCTTGGGCGTGTACGGCTCAAACTTCACTGTTTCCGGATCGGACAGGCAGGCATGCAGGTCTGGCAGATCACCGGGCCGGAAGCGGCGCAGCACCAGCCGGGGTGTCCGCGCTGCAATGCCTGAAAGCCATGCATCCAGGAAAGTCATCTGCTCCGGGGTGTGGAACCAGTGCTCGCCACCCTTCATCACCGTCAGCTCCGCGCCGTGGGCCTTGGCAAAGGCCGCTATGGTGTCCCAGCTAGTCAGATTGTCCTGGCTGCCGTAGAGAATCGCTGTGGGAATTTCCCAGCGTATAGGGTGGTTGCGCACATCCTGCAAATAATCCCAGGACAGGGTTTCGCCGAAATCCGTGGGAATGGTGCCGCACTGCTCCAGCTGCTCCTCCGTCACATTCGCCCAGGCCATCATATTGGTGATAAGCCGCTCCATGTCCACCACGGGGGAAATGAAATACGCCTTGTCAATGGGCTTGTCCTGCAGGCTGTTCAGGGCAAAAAACGCCCCAATGCTGTTGGCAATCAGCGTCACCGTGTCGTAGCCTGCAGCCAGGGTGTCAAAGGCCCCGGGGAATTCCTGCCGTGCCTCCCAGGGCGTTCGGGCCTGATAGTCCATGCCCACCACCTGGCAGTCTGGAAACAGGCCCTCGTAATGCTGGCTTTCTGCCGCAGTGCCGCCCTTGCCGTGAATGTAGATCATCAAATGCTTCATACATGCTCCTTAACGCTTTGAATCTCCTGCAATTCAAACCTGTATTCCTGCTGCACCTGGGGGTATTTCTCCTTGTCCACCCGGCTTAAAAACATTTTCAGCGGACGCACCCACAGGCCGCCATCCCCGTAGAGCTTGCGGTAAACCACGCAGGCTTCCCCGGTTTCCGAGTCCTGGGCCACAGCCTCCACCAGGTAATAGTCACCCTTGAAATGGCGGTACACCCGCCCTACTTGCACGTCCATGCGTCATGCCTCCCTGGTCTGCCATGCCTGCCTGGTAATGCCGTACACCAGGGTTGGCTGGCCTTCGTCGTTGGTATACTCCTCCAGCAGCTGCATGCCATTGGCCTTGGCGGTGGCGGCGGAGGGCAGGTTGCTCTTCCACATATAGGAATACACCACCCCAAAGGTGGTATGGGTGAATGCCCACTCCAGGCAGGCCCGGGCGGCCTCCTTGGCATAGCCTTGGCGCCGGTGGGCCTTGGCGATGTGATAGCCGATCTCCGGCCGCAGGTGTCCGTTGATGCTTTGCAGGGTCAGCCCGCAATCGCCAATCATCTCCCCAGTGTCCTTCAGGCACACCGCCCACAGGCCAAAGCCGCATTCCCGGTATCTGGCCTGGTTTACGGCAATCCACCGCTGCACCCGGGCTTCATCAAAAACATAGGGGTAGTGCTGCATAATGTCCGCATCCGCCAGCACGGCATAGAGTGCATCATAGTCGGCGGTGGTCATTTCCCGCAGGATCAGCCGCTGGGTTTCCATGGGGATGTCCGCGTGCTCGGGCTTGTCCTTCACCAGCAGCATCATGGCCTGAAACTGGGTGGACAGCAGCTGCCCCAGCTCCTCTGTGGAAAAGCTGCACATGCCGGTGGCGCACAGGGCGCCTACACCAAAGGTGTAGATCCACATGGATTCAAACAGCGTCCGCGCTTCCTTGTCCGAAAGGCCGTAGTCCTGGCGCACGGTGGCAATGCACATGTCCGCCGTGGTGCCCAGAAGGCTGAAAACATCCTCAAAGGTAGCTGCCCGGCGGTTTTCCTGCATGAACAGCAGCCGGTACAGCTTTGGCTCCCGGGTGCCGAAGAGCACCATTTTCATGCCCACCTGCTTGAACAGGGGCAGGCCTGCCATGCCTTCCGCGGTGAAGGCCTCAAAGCGGCTCATAGCCGCCTGGCGCACGGCCTGCTGCAGTTCCTCCATGTTCCTGAACACGGTGAATATAGGCCTGGCGGAACTGCCCAGCGCTCTGCCCAGTTCCCGGGCCGTCAGTGCCTCCACACCCTTGCGGGACACCATCTCCAGCGCAGCAGCCACAATTTCCTCCCTGGTGAACTTCGGCTTTGGTGGCATAGGAAAACCTCCTGCACAGATGTTTCAAAACGCCTGTTGCGCAACAAGCGTTTCACATTATAGTCAAAAAAAGCACCCCTGTCAAGGGTGCACAGACTGTCAAAAAACCTCCAGGAGGTGTCGGAGGGCCCGCAGGCCCTCTGACTTTATTCGTATCGCGGGGCTTTGCCGCGCGGGCGGGGCGTTTCCGGCTCCGCCGGAAACTTTCCTTACGCGGAGGAACGGCCGTCAAAGCTGCTTGCAGCTTTGACAGTGACGGAGCGCAAATTCTCGAAAAAGTGGCTTTGCCACTTTTTCGACACCCTGAGCACCCCTGTCAAGGGTGCATGAATCTTTATGCTGCACACGGGCCTGTTTCTTCCCTGAAAATGCGCTGTCTTCCCTTGCTGCCCATGTGTACCAGGGCCACCAGCAGCGCGCCCAGGGATTCCAGCAGCATGTCTCCCATGGTGTCGTGCAGGCCAATATCCAGATAGCCGTCAAAGGGCAGGGGTTCACCGTTCACCTGCACCGTGCGGATGTTCTCCACCCGGCCAACCTCCCCCGCCTGAGTACCCAGCTTGTAGGAGGCAATGTGCTCCACCACTCTATCCTGCTGCATGTCCGTGCCGAAAAAGGTATCCGCGCCGTATTCATAGAACTCCCACGCCACGGAAACCGCCATGGAAAAGCACAGGGCGAACACTGCCGTCATCCGCACAGAGCCTTTGCCGGCAAAGTTTTCAAACAGCAAAACGCCCAGAATGGCAAAGGCCACGCCGCCCAGGGTGTGGAGCAGCTTGTCCCACCAGGGCAGGGTGTAATACAGGTTATGGCACTGGCCCAGCATGGGCCCCAGGGCATAGAGCAGCCCCGTCAAATAGGCCGGCAGCAGCATCCGGCGCTTCACCATCCGCTCCACCACGCCGGGCAAAAGCAGCATCGGCAGGGTGACCAGCGCCACCGGCAGGCGGCCGTAATGGCGGCGGGCGATCATCAGCCCGATGGTGAACAGGGTGAACAGCTCGCACAGGGCCAGCGCCGCCCGGCGGAGAAGCCTTTCCTTCTTGCTCATGGTATCCAATAGCTCCTTTGAAATGAAAATGGTATGAATCCTGCTTCCATTATACCTCATTTCCAAGGCAACCGGCAAGGGCAGGCAGACCCGTCTGCCCAAAAAGGGCAGCAAAAAACCGTGGCACTCAAGCTGGGCGAACCCGCAGCACATCCAGCAAACGCTTACTGCTGCTTCCGTCAGGACCTGACAGGGTTCACGCCGAAGGATCGCACGGGACCCAACCTTCATCGTGACACGGCTTTTATATTATACGCTATTTATCCGTAAATTGCAAGGATTATTTCACGGCGGCCTTCAGCGCGTCCACATAGTCCAGCTTTTCCCAGGGCAGCTCCACATCCGTGCGGCCGAAATGACCGTAGGAAGCCGTCTGCCGGTAGATGGGCCGGCGCAGGCCCAGCCGGGTGATGATGGCATTGGGCCGCAGGTCGAACACCTTTTCCACCGCAGCAGCCAGCACGTCATCCGCCACCGCGCCGGTGCCTTTGGTGTCCACCAGCAGGCTGACGGGCCGGGCAACGCCAATGGCATAGGCCAGCTGGATCTCGCACTTGCTGGCCAGGCCGGCAGCCACAATGTTCTTGGCTACATGGCGGGCAGCATAGGCAGCGGAGCGGTCAACCTTGGTGGGATCCTTGCCGGAGAAGGCGCCGCCGCCGTGGGGCGCATAGCCGCCGTAGGTATCCACAATGATCTTCCGCCCGGTCAGGCCGGTATCCCCGGCAGGGCCGCCCAGCACAAAGCGCCCGGTGGGGTTGATGAAGTACTTCGTTTCGGCAGACAGCAGCTCCGCAGGGATTTCGGGGCGGATCACATGCTCCATCATGTCCCGGGCAATCTGCTCCTGGCTCACCTCGGGGGCGTGCTGGGTGGAGATGACCACCGTATCCACCGCCACAGGCTTGCCGTTTTCATACACCACGGTCACCTGGCTCTTGCCATCGGGCCGCAGATAGGGCAGGGTGCCATTCTTGCGCACCTGGGTCAGGCGGCGGGTCAGCCGGTGGGCCAGGGCAATGGGCATGGGCATCATTTCGGGGGTTTCATCGCAGGCGTAGCCAAACATCATGCCCTGGTCGCCGGCGCCGGTTTCGTTTTCCGCATCGCTGCGGGTTTCCAGGGCGGCATCCACACCCATGGCGATATCCGGGCTCTGGGCATGGATGGCGGTGGTTACCGCGCAGGAATTGCCGTCAAAGCACAGGTCGGAGGAATTGTAGCCAATGTCCAGCACCACGCTGCGGACAACGCCGGGAATGTCCACCTTTGCGGTGGTGGTAATCTCGCCCATCACCATCACCAGGCCGGTGGTGGTGCAGGTTTCGCAGGCCACGCGGGCCATGGGATCCTGCTCCAGGATGGCGTCCAGCACCGCATCGCTGATCTGGTCGCACATTTTGTCGGGATGTCCTTCGGTTACGGATTCGGAGGTAAACAGTTTGCGCATTTGTGTTCTCCTTTGCTTCGGTCGAAAAAGAAAACCGCCTGATTTGCACATGAATCAGACGGAATGCAATCTTGCGACTGTCCTTATCTGCCAGCGCACCCAATGGGTTTGTGCCGCGCTGCGGGATTTGGCACCAAGCAGAAACGCCGGTTGCCGTGACTTCATCGGGCCCATCCCTCCATCACTCGTGATAAGGTATTCAGTTGACGGTATGGATGATAGCACATATGCCATCGTTCGTCAAGGGGTATGCAGGAATAATTGCATTTATCGTGCCAGGCTGTGGTGGCGTTTGGCTTTTCGTGCCATCATTTCCTGCAGAAGGAACAGAATACCCACGCCCAGGGCAATCAGCACCGCCAGGAGCAGCAGCTGGGGCAAGGGCAGGTGCACCAGGAAAAACACATTCCCCAGCAGCACCGCCGCCAGGGCAAAGCCGGCGGCCATAGCTGCCACCACACAGGCCCGCAGGGGGGTGAAGGGCCGGCACACCGTGGCCAGCACCGCCAGCCCGATGCACCCGGCAGACAGGGTGGCCAGGGTGGAGGAAACTGCCGCAGGCCAGCCCAGGTGCTCGGTCATCATGGAAAGCGCCGCGCATACCGAAACAGCCGCCGCGCCAGGAATAGCCCTGTTCAGCACCCGCTCAAGGAAGCTGCCCTCAATCCTGTCCCGGTTGGGTTCCAGGGCCAGGAAGAAGGACGGCGTGCCGATGGTCAGCGTGCTGATCAGCGTCAGCTGAATGGGCTGGAAGGGATAGGAGCCGGGCAGAAACAGCAAAAGCACGCTCAGGGCGAAGGAATACAGGGTCTTCGTCAGGAAAAGCGAGGCTGCCCGGGTCACATTGTTAATGACCCGCCTTCCCTCCCCCACCACCAGGGGCAGGCAGGCGAAGTCTGCATTCAGCAGGGTCAGCTGGGCGGCATGCTTCGCCGCATCGGAGCCGCCTGCCATGGCAATGGAGCAGTCCGCCGCCTTCAGGGCGGGAATGTCGTTCACCCCATCCCCGGTCATAGCCACGCAGTGCCCGGCAGCCTTCAGGGCCTCCACCAGCAGCCGCTTCTGGCTGGGCGTCACCCGGCCGAAGACGGTGCAGCGCTGGCAGGCATCCTGCAGGGCTTCATGGGTGGTCAGGGTAGAGGCATCCACCCAGCTGTCCCAGCCGGGCAGTTCCACCTGCCTGGCAATGGCGGACACGGTTTGAGGGTCATCGCCGGAGATGATTTTCACCGTGACCCCCTGGCGCTGGAAATACCGCAGGGTTTTGGCGGCATTGGGCCGCAGCCTGTCGCTGAGGACGATCAGCCCCAGCACCCGGGTCACCGGCGGCGCATCCTCCGCCGTCACCAGGCCTTGGGCCTGCGCCAGCACCAGCACCCGGCGGCCCCGGGCGGTTTCTTCTTCAGCCAGGCTGCGCACCCTGCCGGAAAAGTCCTTCCCCAGTACCATGGCCGGCGCGCCCAAGATCAGCGTGGTACCATCGGCAAAGGAAGCAGCGGATTTCTTCCGCTTGGAGGAAAAGTGCAGCACGCCCACGGGCTTTTCGCTGCCGGGCGGCACGCAGTCCGCCAGGGCCGCCAGGGTGCCCGGAGCAATCTCAAACCCGCCCAGAAAGCGGGCCATATCCGTTTTCAGCTGCGCCTCGTCCCCGGTGATGGGCAGCAGCTTTTCCACACGCATGTCCCCGGTGGTAATGGTGCCCGTCTTGTCCAGGCAGAGCACATCCGCCCGGGCCAGGGTTTCAATGCCGTACAGCTCCTGCACCAGGGTGTTTTGCCGGCCCAGGCGCACCACGCCCACCGCCATGGCCACGCTGGTCAGCAGGATCAGCCCCTCGGGAATCATGCCAATCATCGCCGCCACGGTGGAGGGCACGGCCTGGGTCAGTGGGTCATGGGCCAGGAAGTACTGCTTGCAGAACAGCAGCAGCCCCAGTGGCAGCAGAATGGCGCTGACCAGCTTCAGCAGCTTGTTCAGGTCGGTCATCAGGGCAGATTGGGGGCGCTTGATTTTCCTGGCAGAGCGGGTGAGCCTGTTGGCATAGCTGTCGTCCCCCACCCGCTGGAGCTGCGCCACAAAGCGGCCTTCCGCCACATAGCTGCCGGACATGAGCCAGTCCTCCCGGTGCTTGGACACCGGGTCGCTCTCCCCGGTCAGCAGGGATTCATTGGCGGCGCCGGAGCCTTCCAGCACAATGGCATCCACGCAGACCTGGTCGCCGGCAGAGAGAATCACCACATCCCCCAGCACCAGTTCCTCGGGCTTGCAGGTAATTTCCACACCCTCCCGCATCACCCGGACGGATGGCGCGCTGAGCACCTGCAGTTTGCGGATGGTTCGCCTGGCCCGCAGCTCCTGCACGGTGCCGATCAGCGTGTTGGAAAGCACCACGCCCATGAAAAGCAGGTTTCTGTAGGAGCCAACCGCCAGCAGTGCCGCCGCCAAAGCCAGGTTCAGCAGATTGAACAGGGTGAACAGGTTTTCGCAGATAATCTGCCCCAGGGTCTTGCCCTCATCCGCCTTGGAGCCGTTGCCCTGGCCTGCAGCATGGCGGCGGGCAGCCTCCTGCCGGGTCAGGCCGCCCTGGGGCGTTGGGGTAAAATCCTCCGGCAGGCCCTTGGGAATGATCAATTCGTCTTGCATAGGGGCCTCCGGTCACACATGTAGTTCTTCGCAAAGCTGCGTCAGGCTTTGCAGCACCGGCACGCCGGCAGTTTGCAGCACTTCATCCGTCTGGTGCCCGCCGGCAATCAGCCTGCACGGGCAGCCAATGGCGGCAGCAACCTCCGCATCGTGGGTGGTATCGCCAATGAAAAGCGCCCGGGCCGGGTCGGTACCGCTGCAGGCCAGGTAGTCCTTGGCCAGCTGCACCTTGCTGACGGCGTACACATCGTGCAGGCCCAGCACCTGGTCAAACATGCCCTCCATTTGGGGGTATTGCTGCACCTGCACCTGCAGCTGATCCCGCTGGGAAGCGGAGATAATCACCTGCCGGAACCCGGCCCGGTGAAAGCGCTGCAGGGTTTCCGGCACATCCCTTTTCAGGGGTACCTGGTGAAACGCCTGCACAAAGCCTTCATTCCATTCTTTGGCAATGATGCGAAAGTCCTCGTCCGTCACGCCCAGGTCACGGTAGTATTCAATCACGGGAAAGCGGAACAGCCGGCGGTATTCCTCCACAGTGGTGGGCTTGTAGCCATGCCGGGCAAACACCTGGTTGTTGATTTGCACCACCGTGTCCACATCGTCCACCAGGGTGCCGTTCCAGTCCCAAAGAATCGTCATTGGTGCAGCCTCCATCCTCCGCAGGTTATTTGCCGCCCAGCAGCTTGTTCAGCGGGCTGCGGTATACCTCGATGGCCTTCATGGGGCACATCTCCTGGCAGCAGTAGCAGCGGATGCATTTCTTGTAGTCATACCTGGCCTTTTTGCCATTGCCGGCGCGGACGGCCTTCTCCGGCACCGGGCAGGATTCCTCGCACACACCGCAGGCAACGCACTTTTTCAGGTCAACCCTGGGCCTGTGCTGCAGGAAAGGTAAAAGCGGCACCACCTTCATCATCAGGCTCTTCTTCATGGTGCCCCGGAACACATCAAAGTCCGCCTTGCCATACTTTTCCCGGGCCTGCCCCATGGTGATAGGCCCATCCGGGGTCACAATGTCAATCTCGCCGTAGTCCATGGTGCCCACGCCTGCCCGGGCGGCAGAAACACAGGTGGGCACCTGGGCGGGATCAAGATGGATCAGGCCCGCATACACGCTGTCCAGGGCCACAGGGTCGGCGGAGAAGAGCAGCACGTTCATGGCAACGGGCGTGCCGCTGCTGGGGCCGTTGCCTTCCATAGCCACAATACCATCCATGATGTGCAGCCTGGGATGAACGCACAGGTTCAGGTCAGCCAGCATATCGGCAAAAACCTCGCTGTTGGGGAAGTGAGCATGACCGGTGGCCTTGTTCACCCCGGTGATGCAGCCATACAGGTTTTTCACCGCGCCGGTAATGCGCTCCAGGGCGTGGGTTTTCATTTTGCAAAGGTTGATCATCGCATCCATGTCCTGCACGGCGTTGCACAGGTAAAAGCTGCGGGCGGTCTTTCCCTCGGGGAAGTGTACCACCGAGCCGGCGGCAAAGTCCCCCAGGGGTACGCCATACTTAGCGGCCTCCGCCGCCAGGCCGCTGGTATCGGTGGCCTTCTCCGGTGTGGTGGTGGGGTTTCCGGGGCTGTCGCCATAGGAAACGTGCTGATAGCCTTTCTCCCGCAGCAGCCGGCACACGGCGGAAAACACCGCCGGGTGGGTGGTAATGGCCTTTTGCGGCAGGGCACGGGCCAGCAGGTTAGGCTTCAGCAGCACCTTTTCCTCCCTGCCAATGAATTGCTCAATGCCGCCCAGCAGCTCAACGCCCTGGCGCACGGCGGCATCCACGGCACTCTGATCATAAGTATCAATGGGAATCAGCACAACGGTATGGTTCATGCCTTTCATTTCCTTTCCGGTTGAATGCTTTATTATAGCATGGATAGCCCGCTTTGCAAACGAAAAGATTTTTTTGCATCTGCCAGTATTCGACAAAAGAAGTCATCCTTCGCTGTTGAAGAAAACAAAAAACAGGCGTATGCTGTATTCATCGACACAAAAGGAGGTTTTCTCATGCAAAGCCAGCTGAACGGAACCGTAACCTTTCTGGCCCTGCAGCGCCTGGCGGAGCAGGCCTGGGATCAGGGTGACACGGAACGACTGATGTACCTGTCCGCCGCAGTGGATGCCGCCACGGTGGCCTGCCTTGACCAGGAAGCCAGGCAAGCCCGGGCAGTTTGAACAAAAACGCGCCTTTTTTTACATTTTTGCGGCGAAGTTTTACATGAATTGGCCAATTGCCCTTGTGAATATGAAGAAATTACGGTATAATACATTGCGTAGACTTCTGCCGTAAAGGAGTAAGAACGTTGAGTGAACATAAGAACGATCAAACCAACCAGGAGGAGCAGCAAACCCGGGTGATGCCCGCTGTCGGCACCGTCCGCCACCGCCGTTCCGACCGCTACCACACCCAGCAGCCGGCGGCTCCCGCCCAGGAGCCCAAGGCCGAGCCCTATGCCCGCGTCACGGCAACCCGGGTTAGCGTGCAGCCGCCTGCAAGGCAGGAGGTTCCCTCCCAGGGTGTGCCCAGGCCCGCCGCCCTGAACCAGCAGCCGGAGCTGCCCAGCTTCCAGCGGGGCAATGGCATGCGCCGCCCGGCCGTGCCCGGCTATGGTCAGCGCCCGCCCATGCAGCCCACCGGCGAAATGCCCCGTGTGCGCCGCCCCGTACCCATGGACGAACCGGAAATGCCCCGCCCCGAAATGCCCGAGCCTGCGCCCGCTGCCAGGAAGCGCCGCTCCGGCCTGCTGGTGGCACTGGTGTCCATTGTGCTGGTGCTGGCGCTGCTGGTGCTGGGCTTCATCCTCATCCCTGAGGACGGCAGCACCCTGGGCCAGGTGAAGGGAACCGTGGTCACCACCCTGCAGGGCCTGCTGGGCCTGGAGGAGAAGGAGCCTGTTTCCACCGCCCAGGCGCTGGAGTTCTCCGCCGCACCCACCCAGGGTACCGCACCCCTGGAGGTGGCCTTCACCCTGACCACCACCAAGAGCGTTTCCTCCGTCCGGGTGATGGACGAAAGCGGCAAGGCGCTGCCCACCTCCACCTCCGTGTCTGTGGACAATGCGGATTCCCGCAGCTGGATGCTGAACCTGACCCTGGAGGAAGGCTATTCCGGCCTGGTGCTGGCGCAGATTCAGGATGGCGAGGAATGGCTGGACGCCGGCAAGAGCCTGACGCTGGAGATTCTCCCGCCGGAGGTCAGCGTCTTCGCACCCGAGGTGTCCACGGAGGTACCTACAGAGGTGCCCACGGAAGCGCCTACTGAAGTACCCACCGAGGTACCTACCGAAGTGCCCACTGAAGTGCCCACCGAGGTACCCACCGAAGTGCCTACCGAAGTGCCTACCATGGAGATAACCGCGACCCCCACCATTGCACCCACTGAGGTGCCCACCATGGAGCCTACCCAGGAGCCAACGGAGGTACCCACCCAGGAGCCTACCCCCGAGCCTACGGAGGTTCCTACCCCCGAGCCCACCCGGGAGCTGGTGGCCCAGGCCGTTTCGGCTGCAGATCCCTCGCTGGTGGTCACCACTGTCATTTACAGCGGCAAGTCCAAGCTGGAAAGCTACGACCGGGCCGTTGAGGACATCATCAACATGCCCGCCGGGGATGCCTACATCACCCAGCCCTATGGCGTCATGACCTACCGCAGCAATGCATTCCGCCAGAATGCCGCCGTGGGCAACGTGGGCGACATTACCACCCTGCGCCTGGCCTGGACGGCGGAGGCCTCCAGCGTGAAGGGCAAGAACCAAACCTATTACGGCATCGGCTGGACGGGCCAGCCCGCCATTGTCAAGTGGAGCCGGGAGGTTCGCGCTGCCTCCAACATGGTGGAGGAAAAGCGGGACGTGAAGGCCCTGAAGGAGGTCATTGTTGCCGGCATGGACGGCAATATCTACTTCCTCGACCTGGCTGACGGCACACCCACCCGTGATACCATCAGCCTGGGGTATCCCATGCGGGGCACGCCCAGCATTCATCCCCTGGGTTACCCGATTATGACCGTGGGCCAGTATGCCCGGCAGATGGCCAAGGGCACCGGCAAGATCGGCCTTCGCTTCTACAACCTGCTGAACCAGAAGGAAGTCTATCGCATCGATGGCCTGGACGGCGACCTGAACCGCCCGTATTACGAGGTTGGCGCCTTCGATACCTCCGCCCTCATCGATCCCGTCAGCGATACCATGGTCACCGCCGGCACCAACGGCATGGTGTACCTGACCAAGCTGAACACCACCTTCGACTACAATGCCGGTTCCATCTCCATCGAGCCGGAATCCATTGTGATGAAGTCCAAGAAGAAGAGCCAGCAGGACAAGACCACCGCTGTGGAATCCTCTGTGGCGGCCTATGGCAAGTATCTTTTCTACGCCGACCTGAGCGGCCTGCTGCGCTGCGTGGATACCTCCAGCCTGCAAACCATGTGGGCCGTGGACACCGGCGACCAGGTGGAAGCCGCCCTGGCCCTGGACCTGGACAGCAAGGGTGACCTGTGGCTTTACTCTGCCAACACCCTGCAGAACCGCAAAAAGGGCGATGTGACCATCAGCCGCTTCAACGCCATGACCGGCGAGGAGTATTGGGCGCTTTCCATCGGCAGCCAGAAGGACACCAAAACCAAGAAGATCACCGGCGCCATGGCCTCCCCTGTGGTGGGCCAGAACGACCTGGGCGACCTGATCTTCTACACCCTCAGCAACCTTTCCAAGGAGGGCGCACAGGCCGTTTTCGGTCAGGAAATGTCCGCTGTCAGCGGCGCCATCATCGCCATCAGCAAGCGCTCGGGCGAGGTGGTTTGGGCCAGGGAGCTGGACAGCTATTGCTATTCCTCCCCCGTTGCTGTGTATACCGAGGGCGGCAAAGGCTGGATTATCCAGGCCAGCGGCGCCGGCACCCTGTACCTGCTGGACGGCCTGACCGGTGAAACCGTATCCACCCTGGAGGTGGAAGGCACCATCGAAGGCTCTCCCGCCGTGTATGGCAACACCCTGGTGATTGGCACCACGGGCAAGAATACATCCTTCATCTACGGCATTGTATTGGAATAAAAAGCGCAAGCGGGTTCATCCCTGCCGCCCGCTGGCCTGATGGCTGGCGGGCGTTTGCGCATCACCGCAAGGAGGCGATTGCCCATGGCAAAGCTACTGGTTGCACTGGATCAGGGCACCACCAGCTCCCGGGCTGTGGTGTTTGACACATCCGGCTGCATGCTCTCTGCCCACAGCGTAGAGTTTCCCCAGCACTACCCCCAGCCCGGCTGGGTGGAGCACGACCCCCGGGACATCCTCGCCAGCCAGGTCACGGCCCTTCAGCAGGCCGTGCACAAGGCCGGCATTGACCCCCGGGACATTGCCGCCATCGGCATCACCAACCAGCGGGAAACCACCCTCCTGTGGGACAGGGCCACCGGCGAATGTGTGCACAACGCCATTGTGTGGCAGTGCCGCCGCACCGCGCCGGATGTGGACAGGCTTGTGGCCCAGGGCTGGGGGCCGGTGATCCAGGAAAAAACCGGCCTGGTGCCCGATGCCTATTTTTCCGGCACCAAACTGGCCTGGCTGCTGGACAGCCTGAACCTGCACGCCCGTGCGGAAAAGGGTGAGCTGTGCTTCGGCACGGTGGACAGCTTTCTGGCCTGGAACCTGGTGCAGGGTCATCCCCATGTGACCGATGCCACCAACGCAGGCCGCACCATGCTGTTTAACCTGGCCCACCAGGACTGGGACGACGAGCTGCTGCGCCTTTTGAACATTCCCCGGGCCTGCCTGCCGCAGGTGGTGGATACCAGCGGCGTGATTGGCCTGCTGGATGAGAGCATCCTGGGTGTTGGCATTCCCGTAGCCGCCATGGCCGGGGATCAGCATGCCTCCCTGTTCGGGCAGGCATGCCTGCAGCCGGGGATGGTGAAAAACACCTACGGCACCGGCTGCTTTATGCTGATGAACACCGGCGAAAAGCTCATCCGCAGCCGTCACGGGCTGCTGGGCACCATGGCCTGGCGCATTGACGGCAAGCCCACCTATGCCCTGGAGGGCAGCGTGTTCATGGGCGGAGCCGCCATCCAGTGGCTGAGGGACGAAATGCAGCTTTTGCGCACCTCCGCCGAAAGCGAGGCCGTGGCGCGCTCCGTGCCGGATACGGGCGGCGTGTACCTGGTGCCAGCCTTCACCGGCCTGGGCGCCCCCTGGTGGGATGCCTACAGCCGCGGCACCCTGGTGGGCATGACCCGGGGCACAGGCCGTGCCCATGTGGTTCGGGCCGCGCTGGAGTCCATCGCCTACCAATCCGCCGACCTGATGGACGCCATGGCGCAGGACTGCGGCTTCACCCCCCAGCAGCTCCAGGTGGATGGGGGCGCCAGCGCCAACGGGTTCCTGATGCAGTTCCAGGCGGATGTGATGCACACAGCTGTTGTCCGCCCCCGTGTGATGGAAACCACCGCCCTGGGCGCAGCACTGCTTGCCGGCCTGGCTGTGGGCATCTACGCCACGCCGGAAGAAACCGCCAGCGCCTGGCAGCAGGAAACTTCCTTCCTCCCCACCATGGCCGAAGAAACCCGCACCACCCTGCTGCGGGGCTGGCACCGGGCCGTTGACCGGGCCAAGGATTGGGTGGAGCACCCATAAACAAGAAATCCCATGCCTTCACTTGGAAAGCATGGGATTTTTTATACCCTTCCGGGTTAGTGCATGATAACGGTGTAGGGCTTCCGGCTGTCGGTTTCCACCTGGGCCTTGCCGCCCTTGATGGTCACGGTGAAGGTGGCGGCAGTGCTGCCCTTCAGGTCGGGGATCTTCACCACCCGGGTTTCGCCTTCGCCCAGCTGGAAGATGTGCAGCTCCAGGCCGTCCAGGTAGTCATAATCCGGGCGGCTGTCGCACTGGCCCATGGGCAGCACGGTGCCGGGCCGCACCATCAGCGGCAGGGACATGAAGTCGTGGGTTTCGGTCTGCCAGTGACCGCCCTGCACCTGGGTGCCGTCCAGCAGGCTGGTCCACAGGCCATCGGGCAGGTAGTACTGCACCTGACCATCCTTGCGGAAGATGGGCGCCACCAGCAGGCTTTCGCCCATCATGTACTGGCGGTCCAGGTTTTCGCAGGCAGGATCGCCGTAGAACTCCAGCATCATGGGGCGCATCATGGGCGTGCCGTGCTCGTGGGCCTCCACCGCCGCGCCGTACAGGTAGGGCATCAGGCGGCACTTGAGCTTCACAAACTTGCGCAGCACATCGCTACTTTCCTCGTCAAACAGCCACGGCACCCGGTAGCTGGTGGAGCCGTGCAGCCGGCTGTGGCTGGACAGAACGCCAAACTGGCACCAGCGCTTGTACACATCCGCCGGAGCGGTGGACTCGAAGCCGGAAATATCGTGGCTCCAGTAGCCAAAGCCGGAATGGCTCATGCCCAGGCCGGCCCGGAGGGTTTCCGCCATGGAAACATAGCTGGCGCTGTTGTCGCCGCCCCAGTGCACCGGGAACTGCTGCCCGCCCACGGTGGCGCTGCGGGCAAACAGCAGCGCTTCACCCTCGCCGCGGACTTCCTTGATCACGTCAAACACCATCTTGTTGTACAGGAAGGTGTAGTAGTTGTGCATGTGCAGGGCATCGCTGCCATCGAAGTAGGCGATGTCCCGCACGGGGATGCGCTCGCCAAAGTCGGTCTTGAAGCAGTCAATGCCCATGGCCAGCAGCTTGCGCAGGTAGGAGGTATACCACTCCCGGGCCTCAGGGTTGGTCACATCCACAATGGCCATGCCGGCCTGCCACATGTCCGTCTGCCACACATCGCCGTTGGTCTTCTTCAGCAGGTAGCCGCCCTTCATGCCCTCATCAAACAGGGGGCTGGCCTGGCCGATGTAGGGGTTGATCCAGCAGCACAGGTGCAGGCCCTTGTCGTGATAGCGCTTCAGCATGCCTTCCGGATCCGGGAAGGTATCGGGATCCCACTCAAAGTCGCACCAGTTGAAGCCTTTCATCCAGTAGCAGTCGAAGTGGAACACGCTCAGGGGGATGTCCCGCTCCTTCATGCCATCGATGAAGGAGGAGGTGGTCTTCTCGTCATAATTGGTGGTGAAGGAGGTGGACAGCCACAGGCCGAAGCTCCAGGCAGGCAGCAGCGCGGGCCGGCCCGTCAGCGCGGTGTAGAGATCCAGGGTACCCTTGGGCGTGCCGCCATAGATGACGTCATACACCATGGTTTCGCCCTCGTGGGAGAACTGTACCCGCTCCACCTTTTCGCTGGCAACCTCAAAGCTCACATCGGAGGTATCCTCCACCAGCACGCCGTAGCCGCGGTTGGTCATGTAGAAGGGGATGTTCTTGTACGCCAGCTCGGAGGCCGTGCCGCCATCGGCGTTCCACATGTCGATGGTCTGTCCGTTCTTCACATACGCACCAAAGCGCTCGCCCAGGCCGTAGACGTTTTCGCCCACGTCCAGCATGAGGGATTCCACCATATAGCTCTTGCCGTGGGGCGCCAGGGAGCAGGGCGTGCCGTCCTTTTTCAGGGCGCGGCCCATGGCGCGGAAGCCGGAGGAGGTCAGCACCCGGTCGCCTGCCATGTAGTCCACCTGCCACTGGCCGTGGGCCTTCAGCACCCGGGCGGTCAGCTCGCCACTGGTGAAGCAGGCGTAGTGCTCGTCCTCGCTCATCACGGGCTGCACGTCTTCCTCGTAGGTTTCAAAGCGGGGTTCCTTCATCTTTGCGCCGGCAAAGTGGGTCACCTTAACGCGAATCACGTTCTTCCGGGGAGCGGAGAAGGTCACCGTCAGGTTGCCGCCGTCCAGAATGTCGCCCCGGTGGTTGATGGGCCGGCAGGCGGACAGCACCTGCATTTCTTTTTCGGACTTGGTGACGCGCACGCACTGGGTGGCGTAGCTCATGGTAAAGTCCGGCTTGATCATCCAATAGCCGTTGGAAAAGCGCATGATAATCTCTCCTTTATCTTAGTCAGTGACGATTTTCACCACAACGGGCATGTCGCTGCGGAAATTCCCCAGCTCCACGTGCAGCGCATCGGTATCCCGGCTCCACCGGGCCTGACCCATGCCCAACACCTCCACCTTGCGGATGATGCCATGCCACAGGGGTTTGTGGCTGGCATCCGCCTCCCGCAGGCTGCGGATGTGCAGCATGCCGTCCTCCGGGCAGCGCATGGCGGTGGCATATACGTTGCCGCCCTTGCAGGTAAAGCGGAAATCCTGGCTGGTAAACTCCCGGCTCTTCCCATCGGCAAACTGGCCTTCCTCCACGGCAGTGGGGCCTTCAAAGGGAATGCGCCACAGGCCTGCACCGTGAATGGCCTCGCCGTTCACCCGCATCCAGGCGCCCAGGGCGGAAAGCATCTCCTTGTCCTTTGCCGAAAGGGAGCCATCCGGACAAGGCCCGAAGTTCAGCAGCAAACGTCCGTTTTTGCACACCACGTCCACCAGGTCCCACACAATTTCAATGGGCTGCTTGTAATCGGGATGCGCGGAATAGCACCAGGAGTTCCGCATAACGGAGGTATCGCTCTGCCACAGGAAAGGCTTGGCCTCGGCAAACTGCCCCCGCTCCACATCCGGCACGGCGATGCCAAAGGGATAGGCATCATGCTTGTAGTTCACAATGCCGCCGCCCCAGGCCTGGCTGCGGTTGTAGTAGTAGGCGGTAAACTTCTTCAGCCAGGGTTTCACGCTTTCGTGCTGGATCCACCAGTCGAAATAGATGATGCGGGGGTGATACCTGTCCACAATCTCGCAGCAGCGCAGGAGCCAGTCCGTCATGAACTCCTCATCCGGGCCGCCGGGAGAGTGAATGTCGTGCTGGTTTTCCGGTTCGGGCATGGCAGGCCAGTACAGATGATCCCGGGGCACATCCCGGGGGATATCGCTGTCGAAATTCTTGCCATTGCCCAGGAACCACCAATGCTCCACCCGGTGGGAGGAAGCGCCTGTGCTCATGCCGGCCCGCTCGGCTTCCCGGAGCAAATCGCCCAGCACATCCCGATGGGGGCCCATTTCTGCGGCGTTCCAGCGGGACAGTTCGGACTTGTACATCTGAAAGCCATCGTGGTGCTCTGCCACGGGAACGATGTAATCCGCGCCCGCTTCGGAGAAGGCCTTGATCCACTCCTGGGGGTCGAACTTCTCCATGGTCAGCATGGGAATGAAATCCTTGTAGCCAAAGTCCTTGTGCTTGCCCCAGTGCTTCAGGTGATGCTCATACTCCGGGGAATCCTTGATATAAATGTTCCGTGCATACCAATCGTGATACGCCGGCACGGAGAAGGGCCCCCAATGCAGGAAAATGCCCAGCCGGGTATCCCGATACCAGGCTGGAAGCGGGCGCTGAGCCAGGGAATCCCACGAAGCCTTGTAGGGTCCCTGCTCAATCACCCTGTCGATTTGTTCCAGATAAAGCCGCCGATCCATCCAGACGCTCCTTTCAGGAGTTGCTTTCTTTTGTCATGCGGTTTCCCGCACTGCTTCTATTGTAAATTCTTTCGGCCGGTTTGGCAAGACCCAAATCAGGAAATGCGCCGCTGCTGGTTATTGACAGGCCATGGAGCGCAGGCTCGCCACTCCTTGATATGCTGGAGGAGCGCTGTGCCGAAGCGCCCATTGTGCAGGCCATCCGCATCCCCAAAAAGCGCGGCAGTGCAGTAGCGCTGCTGATGCCGCCATCGCGGCGGCAGCTGATAAATATATCATATTGATGCTGTGCCATGGATAGTTTTGCCTGAATTATACAGCCCCAGGCGTTTCCTGTCAAGTTGTGCTTTGCCACAAGAAAAAGAACCCCACACGGCAGCATCAAAGCTGCAAAGAACACCGCCCGCAGGAGGTTTCCATAGGCAGAATAACGCAATAGGCGCGCCATCGTCAACAGGCAGTCAAGCGGGTGGAGGAACACGGGGAACCAATGCTTGATGCAATTGCGTTTTTTCGCTTATCTTTTCTTTAGCCCTTGTCCTGAAGCTGCTGATGATGTATAATAAATTATACCATTTTTGTCATCATTCAACAGGCTGATCATCGTGCAAAGGAGATTATATACATGCCTACAGACGCAAACTGGCTGCAGGAGCTTCAGCGCAAGTACCCTGATGGCATCCTCTTCGCGGATGATTACCGCGAACTGCCCCGGGTTTTCAAAGCACAATACCTGGCCTTGCGCTGCCACGCCAAAAAGGCCGGCTTCAAGGATATTCGCGAATGGCTCATCAGCAAAAACCGTTATATCGATATGGAACGGGATATGTACGTTCCTCAGGAGCGCTATAACGCGCTTTCTGCCGACCAGCTGGAGGCCGGTGTCAAAGCTGTTTTCCGGGATTTCGCTCTGTTGGGTCAGCGTGTGCTGCCGCCGGCCTTTGCCCATGCGCTGATTGACAGGGCGCAGACCATTTTCAACTATATCATTGGGCACGACACCTGCCGCCTGACGGCCCTCGAGCAGGAAATCCTTACGCTGACCATCATTCAGAGGATGAAGGATCAAGGCTTTCAGGAAGGTGAAGAAAAAAGTTTCTGGCGCTGTATTTACGCCCAGTTCGGCTTCAAGCCAGCCAAGGAGGATTCCGATACCGAAAACCGGTTGTATGGTGCACTGCACGCAGCCGTAAAGGATGCATTGCAGCGAAACAACCGGTATTTCATCTCAGAAAAGGTCAATGCACATCGCTATTACACCAGTCTCAAGCTCCATGCACTGGCCCCGGTTATCAGCATGGAAAACTTGTTTGAAATCCTTCTGACCTTTTACATTGATGATTTGGATGCCTGTTATATTCCGGGCGATGCAGCCTTTGCAGCAGTCGTATCAGCACTGGCCAGCCGGTGGGATAAAAGCATCGAGAGGGATGATGAGTTTCACATCCGCAGCAACGAAATATACTCTGGCATGCGCGTGCTTTTTTCCCAGCGGAAGTCATTCATGCGCAGCTTCTGCCAGCGCATCGTCTGCAGGATTGATGCCCTTGTTCACCAGCCCAGCCACGCGCTGAACAACGAGGACTATCTTGATGTACTGCTTCAAAGGTGGTATGCCAAGCGGGCGCTTTCTCCAACCGAGGTGCAAAAGCAGCGCACACGCAATTCCGGCATGGTCAGCAATGCATCTGCCCTCCGGCTTTGCTATGCCCTGGAGCACGGGCGCGTTGTGCTGAAAATACCTGCCATCCGCCTGGATGATGTGAAATCCTGCTATCCACACCTGCAGCTTCTGCAGTGCGGCACCATAATCCACGAGCAGGAAATGGATACTTATGGCCGACTGGTGTGGACCACCCGTGCCATTTCCCTGGCGTTGCAGGAAACGAAAGCCGACTTTGATCAATTGGATAGCCTGCAGGTGAGAATTCAGTATGAAAACGAAATCATTTACGACTCAGCCGACCGTTTGAACCGGGACTATATTCTCTTTGACCAGCTTGGCAGCGAGATCAGCCGCCAGCGGGTGCGGGAGGGCGGGCGCTACTGCCTTTTGGCTGGCGATGCAGCCAGCATCACCTGGGCCGAGGATACGGATGTCTATTTCGAGGATCATCGCGGGCAGCTGTGTGAGATTCGTTTGTCGGAAAAGGCGTGGGTCAAGGTCAACGGTCAGGATATCTGGATGGCAAAGGATCGCAGAAAAACCTTTAAGCATGCTGCATCCGTTGACAAAGTGCGCCACATCTGGGCTGTCGAGGGCGGCCAGCAATACACGCTTTATCCAGCCGCATTTTCCATGCACTTTGATTTGCCCGAGGGGGACGGCAGCGCCAAGTATGAGATTGGCGTGGATGAACAGTGGTCACCTCTCATTAGCTGCTGTCCCCATGGCGGCACATTTTGCCTGTCTGCCCCATCGGAGCCGGAAAAGCCCCATTGCATTCAGTTCCGTCAGATTACGGATCATCGCGTGCTGTATGAATACAGATACATGGTCATTCCCGGGCTTCGTATTGGTTACGATAAGCTCTGTTTTGACAATGGAAAGCCTATTCCCATTTCCATCAAAACGAATACCGCCCAATTTACCTTTCATGTGCTGCCTGACACAGCAGGCGATGAGCTTCTGCTGCCGCTCACAGACAGTGACTACGATTTCCGAATCAAGCTACCCCTGGTTCGCTGCAGCATTGGCACACTGAACGGCCTGGCGCTTCCCGAAGCGCTCTGGCATGAGGAAATCGCCCATGACAGCTTTATTCATGTGGATTGTCCGCCCCAGTGGCACTGCTCCGTGGCCGTTGGCGCTGCCGAGGTGCCGCCCTCATCCGATCGAACGAATTGGTATGAGCTGGGTAACTTCCTTCGCACTCATCACTCCATCCGGGAGCAGGAGCCTTTATTCCTTGCTTTCCGAAGCGATAATGAGGAACCCATACTCCACCAGCTTACCACGCTTCAGTTTAAGGAACACTTTTTACATTCTCCGCTGTATATCGATGAGCATCGGCTGCTGTACCAGCCGGATGGCTGCTACATCGGCCCAGCCAATGCCGAGCTTGTGCTGTATATTGATATTTCAAACGAGGAGCAGTACCAGTATGCCCTGTGTACAAAGGAACTGGATGCTCATTTCCCTCATGATGGATGCTATGCCGCCAGGATTGTCAGAAAAGAAAAATCCATTTTCGGCAAAGGGGCGGAAATCACCCTGTGGGAAGAAACGCTGCAGTTCGGTGTTCAGGATTCCTTCCGATTCCACAATAAATATTTGCACCCCGTGGAGGCCCGATGCTGGGATCTGCGCAGCAGCCGCTATAGGACAATCCCCCTCAACAGCGACTATTTGTGCATTCATGGCCTGACATTTGTTGGGTACAGCAAGCCCTGCGAGGAGGACAGCGTGATGCCCGAATACACCGCCTGCTGCAGCTATTACGATATGCACCACCAGCAGTGGTGCGAATACAACCGTTATGAGCATGCCAGCAGCTACGAGTGGGTCAACCCTGTACGCGTCTGGATTGCCAATGATCAGGTGCTGACCATGAAGTGCGCTTCCGATGATGTTGTGATGGTCGATACGCGCTATGGCGCCTTCATTAATCGAAAACTTTCCCGTTCAGAGGAAAACCAGTACATGCAGATGCCGGACTATATCATGTACAGACTGGAGGAATAGTGAATGCTCAACCCCATACTTGTCTCAAGCAACATCAAAGAGAGCTTTATTGACTATATCGCAACCTCCTTCGGCCTTGCCGACAGGGACTACCGCGTGCAATTCGAAAACGCCCTGCATAAGGAGGGTACCATAGCCAAGGGCCCCTATCTTGACATTGGCGGTAGCTATGAAACAGGCAAATCATTGGCAGAACTGATGGATGAGGGTGCAGCCTGCCGCCTCTTTGCCGATTTGGAAAAGGTGCCGGAATCTCAAAAGGAACTAAAGCTCCACCGGCCCCTGTACGCCCATCAGGAAGCCGCCCTGCGCAAAGCTTGTGAAGGAAAAAACCTGATTGTTACCACCGGCACTGGTTCGGGCAAGACCGAATGCTTTTTGTTGCCCATGATTCACCGGCTGCTGCAGGAAATCGAAGAAGGCAGCCTGACCCCCGCTGTTCGCGCCATTGTCATCTATCCCATGAACGCCCTGGCCAACGACCAGATGAAGCGCCTTCGTGCCCTGCTGAAGGATTATCCCGCCATACGTTTTGGCTTGTATAACGGCAATACGGATCATCAGCATGATAAAGGCATGGCAGAGTACAGGAAAGCGCACGGTGAAGACCCCTTGCCCAACGAGGTTATCTCCCGCGAGGACATGCAGCAGAATCCGCCCCACATTTTGGTAACCAATTATTCCATGCTGGAATACCTGCTCCTGCGCCCAAAGGACGACCAGGTATTCCGCAATGCGCAGCTGCAATTTGTCATTTTGGACGAAGCTCACATTTATCGCGGCGCAACAGGCATTGAAACCGCGTTGCTTCTGCGCCGTCTCAGGGCACGGGTTGCAGCCTGCGGCAATCCGCAGTATATCCTCACCAGCGCCACCCTGGGCAGCGAGGCCGAAAACCAGCAGATTCTCGACTTTGGCAGGCAGCTGTGCGGCGTTGGCTTCAAGGCAGATTGCATCATCCGCTCACGGGAAAAATGCCCGGATATGATTGCTCGGCTGGATTTCGATGCCGCATTGTTTGCCGACCTGGCAGATGAAACAAAATGCATTGCCGATACATTGGCTGCCCATCAGGCGGATTATGCACCAGGCGAGGATTCGGGTGAAAAGCTGTACCAGCTGTGCCTTCGCAGCCGTTTATACAGTGCACTGCGCAGTGTGGCCGTCACGCCGATGACCATTGCCGACATTACTGAAAAGCTCCAGGCCATGGGCATAGGTGTTTCGAAAGAAACGCTGATAGCATTCATCGCGGTATGCACAAAGGCAGAGCACGAGGGAACAAGCCTAATCAAGGCGCGATACCACTTTTTTGTTCGTGCGCTGGAGGGTGCCTATGTTACCCTGGGCGCCCCAAAGCAGCTGTTTCTCCACCGTCTTTGCGAGATTAACACCAGCGACAAGCACCAGCGTGTGTTCGAGGCCGCCATTTGCTCCCACTGCGGCCGCCTGGCCGTAACCGGTACCATGGAAAGCGGATCGCTTGAGCAAAAAGCTGCGGCTGTCGGCGATGATTCATCAGACTACTTTGTTATCAAGCAGCCCGATGATATCCAATGGTATAACGATGAAGGCGCAGAGGACGATGAATCGCTGCAAAACGATTATGTTCTATGCACCATCTGCGGAGCCTGCGCCGCTGACCATGGAAAGGGTGGGCGGCTCCCTTGCGAGCATGGCAGCGACCATATCGTCCGCCTGCACAAGGCCCAGCGCACAGCCTCCGGCCAGGTTAGCTGCCCTGCATGCGAAAGCGGCCGTCTCCGCCGCTTTTATCTGGGCAACGAGGCCGCCACAGCAGTACTTGCAACCGAGCTGTACGAGCAGCTTCCCACCCAGGAGATTGCACAGCCAGCCGTCCGCAAGGCACCGTCAGCGCCCAACATTTTTGCCAGGCGGCAGGTACCTGCAGCGGTCAAGAGAAACAAGGTGCGCCAGTTTTTGTGCTTTTCCGACAGCCGGAATGAAGCCGCCTTCTTCGCCAACTATATGGAGCAATCCTATGCCGAATTTCTGCGCCGCCGTGGCATGTGGCATGTGATTCAGCAGCTGCGGGAGGAGGGACAGAAGCGCGTTTCAGTAAAGGACTTTGTTCAGCACCTGACCGCCTATTTCGAAGCCAATCGCTCTTTTGTTGACTGGAATGCCAAGGCTGATGAAAGCGCCGCCGTCAGCAGCAGGGAAAACGCGTGGGTCGCCGTGCTGAACGAGCTGTTCAACGCCCGCAGGGCCACCGGCCTTATTTCCATGGGGCTGTTCTCCCCCCACTACCGCCCAAATTCGGAGGTTGCAGCGGCCTTTGCCGAAGGAAATGGTTTGACAGTCCAGGAAGCTGAGGCTCTTTTGGATCTGCTGGTTATGGATGGCATCTATGCCGGTGCCATCAGTCCTGGAAAGGGCATCAACCTTCGTGAAGCTTCCCGTGAATACATTTTCTATTCACATGTTCAGCAAAAGCTGGTGAAGGAAAAACTTCCCCAGTCCTATGCCAATCTCACCGGCTGGTGCGGCCGGAAACGCCCATCCGGGCATTATTATCCAAATGCCCGCTTATCCCGTCTAGCCGCCGCTCTCTGCATTGATGAGGGCCAGGCTAACGATATTCTTGCACAGTATTGGGACGGACTCCTTGCCCCGGAGAATCAGGATGAGGTGGTATTGGACGCCAATGATTTTGATCTGATACTCAACGCTCCATTCTGGCGCTGCACCAAATGCGGAAAAGTTACGCCCTTTTTCGTGCAGGGCCGCTGCGCATCCACCAAGTGCGCCGGGCGTCTGGAGTCCTATGATGCACTGGCAGCAGCGGCGCACAACCATTATGCAAAGCTGTACAGCAGCAGGCAAATGGCCCCCCTGCATATAAAAGAGCACACCGCGCAATTGTCAAAGGATTCCCAGTTGCTGTACCAGGATGCCTTTGTGAAGCAGCAGCTGAATGCTCTCAGCTGCTCCACCACCTTTGAGATGGGTGTGGATGTCGGCAGCCTTGAAACCGTATACCTGCGGAATGTGCCGCCCTATCCCTCCAACTATGTGCAGCGCGCCGGCCGCGCCGGTCGTTCACGGCAGTCTGCTGCCTATGTGATGACATATGCTAAGCTCTCCTCCCACGATTTCACCTACTTTGCTCATCCTGAAAACCTAATCAGTGGCAAAATCAGCGCCCCTGTATTCAAGCTGGAAAACGACAAGATTGTCCGCCGCCATATTTTCGCCGTTGCGCTGAGCTACTTTTTTCAGCTGCACCCGGAGGTTTATAACGGGGATGACCGGGCTGTTTTTCTGCTGGAAAACGGGTATGCCCTTTTGAAGGAGCTGCTGTCCCATCCCCCGCAGGAGCTGATGAACATGCTGAAATCCTCCATTCCGGCAGAGCTTCACCAGCGCATGGGGCTGCTGGACGGCAGCTGGGTCAGGACCTTTGTCGGCGAAGAGGGTGTGCTTGAATTAGCCTATCAGAGCTTCCACAGCGATCTCTCCGCCATTCAGGATCAAGTCAGATCCGCCAAGCGCAAGGGCGATTTACAGACGGCAGCACAGGCCGAGCGTCAGCTGCAGATTTTCCGCGCTGGCAAGGAGGATCATCAAAGCCGCCGCAGCCTGATTGATTTTCTTGTGCGAAACAATATCCTGCCCAAATACGGCTTCCCTGTGGATACCGTGGAACTAATGACCACACCAACCCCAACCAAGGATAAGCAGGAGCTGAGCCTGAACCGCGATTTGCAGATGGCCATTGCCGAGTATGCCCCAGGTTCCCAGGTGGTGGCCGATGGGCACATCCACACCAGCCGCTATATCCGCAAAGGCCCCATGAAGGGCAGCGGCGCCTGGGAACACGGCTGGTTTGCCACCTGCCGCAAATGCGGGCAGTGCAACTTTGTGCGGTTCACCCTTGCGCACGATGGCGGAACTTGCGTATCCTGCGGCGAACGAATTCCACGCCCCCATTGGAGGGAAACCCTCGAACCCCGGATGGGTTTCATTTCCGATGGGCAGCCCCGTGATGTGCAGATGCACAAACCAGAGCGGGCCTACCGTACCGAGGACTACTATGTTGGCGATTCCGCTCGCCATATCATCAATGAATATGAATTCACCATCAATGACAGTCTGCCGCTGAAAATGGAATCAACCACCAATGATGCCCTGGTGGTTCTTGGACGGCAAACATACTATGTATGCCCGGCTTGCGGCTATGCAGACGAGGACGAAAAGCCCTTTATCGATGGGCATAAAAATGCCCGTGGCTTCAAGTGCCCGGGCACCATTGGGAAGCGGTACATGCTGTCCCACCACTTCCTTACAGATGTGGCGAAGCTGACCTTCGACACCCCCGAAGCAAGAAATCAGGATACCATGTTTTCCGTGATGTTTGCACTGCTTGAAGGTCTTTCCCGGAAAATGGGCATTGAGCGAACAGATATCAAGGGCTGCCTGCACCTGGAACGCTCAAAGCAGCACGGAATGGTCTTCTCCATTGTGCTGTATGACGCCGTAGCCGGTGGCGCGGGCCATGTGCGCCGCATGATGGATGCCCAGGGCGATGCCCTTCAGGCCGTGCTGCGGGAGGCCCTTCAGCTTGTGCAATCCTGCTCCTGCGACACCTCCTGCTATCGCTGCCTGCGCAATTACTACAACCAGAAGCTCCACGACCGGCTGAACAGACACGCCGCAGAGGGCTTCATTTCCCGCTGCATCGGCACGATGAAGACACCCGATCGAAGCGAAACATCCCGGAATGGCAGCATCCCTGCCAACTGAAGCAAGGCACGCAGGAATGCACTCCACCCCAAAGGGCAAGGTTCTTCAGGGTGTCGAAAAAGTGGCAAAGCCACTTTTTCGAGGGTTTGCGCTCCGTCACTGTCAGGCCTGCAAGCAGGCCTCAGACTGTCCACAAAGTACCCAATAGAAAAGATGGAAGAAAACGCAATTTGTA
>CAYMOM010000003.1:0-51334 GCA_964391995.1 uncultured Faecalibacterium sp. | reverse complement strand
TGTCATGGTGCCACTTGCGGTACACGGGATCCTTCTCCACATAGGCCAGGGTGTCATTCATCCAGCCCATGTTCCACTTGAAGGTGAACCCCAATCCGCCCTCGGAAGCGGGATGGGTCACCTTGGGGAAGTTGTGGGATTCCTCTGCAATGGTCATGGCGCCGGGAAAATCCAGCTGCACGGTGCTGTTCAGCATGCGGAAGAAGGCAATGGCATCCAGGTTTTCCCTTCCGCCGTACTGGTTGGGCAGCCATTCCATGCCATCCCGGCAGAAATCGTAATACAGCATGGAGCTGACTGCGTCCACCCTCAGGCCGTCGGCATGGTACCACTCCAGCCAGAAGCAGGCGTTGCTCATCAGGAAGGAGCGCACTTCACCCCGGGCGAAATCGAACAGGTAGGTACCCCACTGGGGCATTTCTCCGCGGCGGGGGTCGGCATGCTCGTAACAGTGGGTGCCATCGAACAGGCCCAGGCCGTAGCCGTCCTTGGGGAAGTGAGCAGGCACCCAGTCCAGAATCACGCCAATGCCGGCCTGATGGCACCGGTCAATCAGCTGCATCAGTTCCTGAGGCTTGCCATAGCGGGCTGTGGCTGCATAATACCCGCCCACCTGATAGCCCCAGGACATGTCCAGGGGATGCTCCATCACCGGCAGTAGTTCCACATGGGTATAGCCCATGTCCAGCACATAGGGGATCAGCTTGTCCGCAATCTCCGTGTAGGTCAGCATCCGGCCGGTATCGTCCTTGCCGTCGCCCATCAGGCCGTCACCCTGCTTGGTGGAGCCTTCCCGCATCCAGGAGCCCAGATGAACCTCATAAATGTTCATGGGTTCCTCGTAAATGTTCCGCTGCCGGCGGTAGTCCATCCACAGGCCGTCCTGCCAGTGATAATCCTCCAGGTCGCACAGGACGGAGGCGGTGTTGGGCCTGTTCTGCATGGCGAAACCATAGGGGTCGGCCTTTTCCCGCCACTGGCCGTCGGCGCCTTCTACGGCATATTTGTAAGTTTTCAGCTTTTCTGCCGCATCGGGATAATCATACTTTTCCGGGTCGGAGGCCGGGTCGAACAGGCGGGCCGGGAGCCGCAGCTCCCAGGTGCCGTCAAACTGTTTTTTCATGGGGTAGGCTTCCCTGTCCCAGCGGCAAAACTCGCCAATCAGCGAAACCTGCCTTGCATTGGGCGCCCACACTGCGAAATGCCACATGGGCTGGCCATCCTGCTCCACTGGGTGCGCTCCCAGCATTTCATAAGCCCGGCGGCTGGTGCCCTGGTGAAACCATTCCCGTACCTCAGCATTCGGCGCAATATAGCGCATGGCTGCACCTCTTTCAATATTATTTGATTGACTGGCCGTTTTCCTTCACATATTTCACATTGTTTATTGTCCCACATTTAACCACATTCGTCAAGATATTCGGCGAAATTTGTGTGAATTCTTTCAAAAGAAAACATCTCTTTCACTTTGTTTCATGCATGTTTTTACGATTTGAACCATACTTTACCACAAAAACAGGAGGTTTCCCATGCCTGATGCGCTGGTTCTGCGGCTCTATGGTATTCTGGCGGTGCTGCTGCTTCTTTGGGTGATTCTGGGTGCGCCGCTGTTCCCGGCAGAGTGGCAGGAGGTTCCCCTGCGGCTGCGGATCATGCTGACCCAGCTGCCGGGAAGGATGGCAGGCATCCTCCTGCTGTGGTGATGAATGCCTTTCCGCCCATCAGGCCATGCTACATGGGCGGGAGGTGTGCATCATGTCGCGGTGGAAACGTTTTTCAGCAAAATACATCCGGTTTGTGGAGCGGCAAGGCTTTGCCATCATTCTGACGGTCTGCGTGGGCACCATTGCCGCCACGGCTTTATGGGCCAATCCTGCCAGGCCTGCGCAGCCGACACCCACCCTGCCGGTGGATGGCGCCGCCCTTGCGGCACAGCTTATGCAACAATCCCTTCAGCAGGCCGCCACGCCGGCACCTGCACCAACGGAAGCGCGCCAGGTGTGGCAGGCACCGCTGGAGAGCATCTCCGTTCTTCGCAGCTTCGATGCCACCCGCCTCCGGCGCAGCGGGGTTTCCGGCCTGTGGCAGCTGCACGATGGGGTTGACCTGCGCTGCAATGCGGGCGATCCCATTGCCGCCATGGCGGACGGCACCGTAACCGAAGTCGCAGACAAGGGTCTATTGGGCGCATGGGTCACCATCGACCATGGTCACGGTGTGCTGGCACAGTATGCCGGCATGAGCCTTCATGCAGGCCTGCAGCCGGGGGATCCGGTTTCCGCCGGGCAGGTCATCGGCTTTGGCGGCAATGCCGTGATGGACGAAGCCAACCTGGAGCCGCACCTGCATTTGCGGGTTACCCAAGACGGGCAGGCGATCAATCCCCTGTTCCTTTGGCAGCAATAATCTCTTTTTCTGCTTGTGCCGCAGCTTTCTTAGGCGTATAATAGACGTGTTGAATACCCATAGCAAAGGAAGATTGTATGGCAAAGCAAACCAAGTCCATCGTGGGCGGGATGACCGTCCTGGGCCTGTCCGGCGTGATCTGCAAGCTGGTGGGCGTGTTGTTCTCCATTCCCCTTCAATGGATGATCGGCATGAAAGGCCTGGGCGTTTACAACGCAGTCTTTCCCACCTATAATCTGCTTCTGACCATTTCCTCCGCCGGCCTGCCGGTGGCTGTCAGCCGTCTGGTGGCCCACTCCCTGGCCAAGGATGATCCCCGAAGCGCCAAGCAGGTTTTCCACACGGCGGTGCTTTTGCTGACCGTTCTGGGCTGCATCGCCACGCTGATCATCTTCGCCGCCAGCGGCTATCTGGCTGATACGGTGGTGGAGATCCCCGAAAGCCTGCCGGGCTTTCAGGTGATTGCCCCCTGCGTGCTGCTGGTGTGCATGCTCTCAGCCTTCCGCGGCTTCATGCAGGGCCAGCAGAACATGGCGCCCACCGCCGTCAGCCAGCTGATTGAGCAGGTGGGCAAGGTAGCCATCGCCTTGCCCCTGGCCTGGCTGGGCAGCCAGGTGGGCGCCGGCATGGATGCCAATCTGGAGGCTCCCATCTATGCCGCCGCCTATGGTGCCGCCGGCGCACTGCTGGGCACCACCATTGCCGAGGCTGCTGCCTTCCTGTATATGCTTGTGCTTTATCTGCGCCGCCGTTCCGCCTTTGACCAGCGCCCCCAGCTGGCTGCCGATGCACCTGCCTCCGGCAAGGCCCTGGGCAAGCAGCTGCTGTTGATCTCCATCCCCATCACCATTGGCGCCTGCATTGTTCCCCTGTCCCAGTTTATCGACAGCGCCATGCTCATGGGCCGCCTGCAAATGGCTGGCCACACCCGGGATGCCGCCCAGGAGCTTTATGGCCTGTTCACCGGTACGGTGATCCGCATTATCAACATTCCCACGGCGCTGGCGCTGGCTGTCAGCATGTCGCTGGTGCCTGCTATTTCCTCCGCCCGGGCGGTGGATGACCAGGACGGCGTCCGCCGCCAGAGCGATCTGGGCCTGCGCTTCGCCTTTCTGATCGGCCTTCCCTGCTCCATCGGCATGAGCGTGCTGGCAGAACCCATCATGCGCTTCCTCTACGAGAACACCACCGCCGAGGAGCACCTGATCATTGGCGGGCAGCTGCTGACCGTGTCCAGCCTGACCATTGTGCTGTTCACCCTGGTGCAGGCCACCACCAGCATCCTGCAGGGCCTGGGCAAGCAGCGCATTCCCATGTACACCCTGATTGCCGGCGTAGCCTGCAAGATCGCCCTCAACTACCTGCTGGTAGGCCTGCCGGGGGTGGGCATCCACGGCGCACCCATTGCCTCCATCGTATGCTACACCGTATCCCTGGTGCCCAATATGTACTATGTGCTGAAGTACACCAAGCTGAAATTCAACTGGATGGGTTGGCTGGTGCGGCCTGGCCTGGCCACTGCCGCCATGGGGGTGATCGTCCTGGCCCTGCGCCAGCTGCTGCCCGCCGGACGGCTGTTCACCCTGATCGAGGTCGCCGTGGGCGTTGCGGTTTACATCACCGCCGCTCTGGCTGTCAAGGCCGTTGCACCCGATGATTTTCGTGCCCTCAAACGAAAGAAGAAAGCCTGAGGTATGCCTATGAAGCCAGTCATCACCGTTGTTACCCTGGGCCCCGGTTCGCCCGATTTGCTGACCCTGCAAGCCGCCGATGCCCTGCGCCGGGCCAGGCAGTTGGTGCTGCGCACCGAGCGCCATGGCGCCGCCGCCTGGCTACGGGAGCAGGGCGTTTCCTTCACCACGCTGGATTGCATGTATGACCAGTATGAGGATTTTGACCAGCTCCACGCTGCCATGGCAGCGCAGCTGTGGCGCATGGCAGCACAATCGCCCCTGACCTACGCCGTGATGGACGCCGCCAATGACGGCTCCGTGGCAGCGCTGACAGCCGCCAGGCCGGAGGACGGGCAAGTGACCTGCCTGCCCGGTGTGTCCATGGCGGATGCCTATTTGAGCGCCCTGCCCCAGGCCCACGCCGCCGGGCTGCGCATACTGCCTGCCACCGGCTGCACCGGTGCACAGCCGGAGCCTGGCACACCGCTGCTGATAACGGAAATTGATTCTCCCGTGCTGGCCAGCATGGTCAAGCTGTGGCTGACGGAACTGTATGATGATGAAATGCCCGTTACCTTCTTTCCATCATCGGTGAAGAGCCGCCGCAGCCCACGGGAAATCCCCCTGATGGAGCTGGACCGCCAGCGTACCTACGATCATACTGTGGCGGTGTATCTGCCTGCCGTGCCCATGCAGCAGCGCAAGCGCTTCTGCTTTGCAGATCTGGTGCAGCTGCTTGCGATCCTGCGGGGTGAGGATGGCTGCCCGTGGGACAGGCAGCAAACCCACCAAAGCCTGCGGAAATACCTGATTGAGGAAGCCTATGAAGCCGCCGCCGCCATCGACGAGGACGACCCGGATCACCTGGCTGACGAGCTGGGCGATGTGCTTTTGCAGGTGGTGTTCCACGCCAGCGTGGGCGAAAGCTATGGGGAGTTTGGCATTGGGGATGTAACCACCGCCATCTGCCGCAAGATGCTGTACCGCCACGCCCATATTTTCGGCAGCGACCGCTGCACCACCCCAGAGGAGGTTTCCGCCAACTGGGAGCGCCTGAAAAAGGAAGAAAAGCACCTGACCACCCAGGGCGCCGTGCTGGCGGATGTTTCCCGGGCACTGCCCGGCCTGATGCGGGCTTGCAAGGTGCAGAAAAAGGCCGCGGACGTTGGCTTTGACTGGGACAGCGCCCCGGAGGCACTGCCCAAGGTGCACGAGGAGGCCCTGGAGGTAAAAGCCGAGCTGGACGCCGGCCGCGACCCGGCAGAGGAGCTGGGCGACCTGCTTTTCTCCTGCGTTAACGTAACCCGCTTGTGCGGCCTGGATGCCGAGGAACTGCTGAACCGGGCAACAGACAAGTTTATTTCCCGCTTCACCGCCATGGAAAAACTTATTATTTCTGCCGGAAAATCGTTGAAAGGCTTGACTTTGAGCGAAATGGATGTATACTGGAATCAGGTCAAATCCGCGCGAAATGCCTGCGCGGATGCCTGACCCTGAAATTTGCGGGCGTTTTTTCGTCCGCCGCATGCAAGGACGAATGTCCACCAATTCATCCGCGCTACTGCGGAAAAATCACAAGGAGGAAATACCCATGAACAAGACTGAACTGACTGCTGCCCTGGCCGCTAAGACCGGCTTTGCCAAGAAGGATGCCGAGAAGGCTCTGAACGCCTTCGTTGATGTTGTGACCGAAGCGCTGGCCCAGGGTGAAAAGATCCAGATCGTTGGCTTTGGCTCCTTCGAAGTCAAGACTCGTCCTGCCCGCGTTGCCCGCAACCCCCGCACCCGCGAGGAAATCCAGATCGAGGCCTCCAAGGCTCCCGTCTTCAAGGCTGGCAAGGCTCTGAAGGACTCCGTCAACAAGTAATTGTAGCATGGATATTCCGCCCGCGGGTTCGCCTGCGGGCTTTTCTTCTATCCCCTATGCAGGAGGTTTGTTATGCGACTGGACAAATATTTGAAGGTTTCCCGCATCATCAAGCGCCGCACCGTGGCCAACGAGGCCTGCTCCGGCGGGCGCGTCAGCCTGAATGACAAGGTGGCCAAGCCCGGAGCCGAGGTCAGCGTAGGCGACAAGCTGACCATCCGCTTTGGTGACCGGTATGGCCACTATGAAATTCTCTCCATTGCCGAAACCGTCCGCAAGGAGGGTGCTGCGGACATGTACCGCATTCTGCAAGAGGACGAGGGCGTTTCCGCCCAGCGCAGCTGACGGAGGTTCATCATGTGGTATGTTATTCTGCTGGCAGGCGGCAGCGGCTCCCGCATGGGTGCAGGCCAGAACAAGGTGCTCCTTTCCCTCAATGGCGAAACCGTCATTTCCCGCTCTGCACGGGCCTTTGCAGGCATTGCCGATGGCATGGTGGTGGTCTGCCGCAAGGAGGATGAGAGCGCCATCCGGGCCGAGCTGGCTGCCTCCCAGGCCTTCCCCGGCCCCATATTTTTCACCATCGGCGGTGAAACCCGCCAGGCCTCTGTGCTGAACGGCCTGCGTGCCCTGCCCGATAGCGCCACCTATGTGCTGATTCACGATGGTGCCCGCTGCCTGGTGGATGAGGGCACCATCCGCCGTGCCATGAAGTCCGCCCAGCACTACGGCACCGGCATTGCAGCCATTCCGGCAGTGGATACCATCAAGCAGGCGGACAAGGACTGGCGCATCACCTCCACCCTCGATCGCTCGTCCCTGTTCGTGGTGCAAACACCCCAGGCCTTTGAAACAGGGCTGATCCGCACCTCCTATCATGCTGCGAGGGTGGAGGGCTATCAGGGCACGGATGATGCCTCCCTGATGGAGCACACCGGCATGGAGGTGCACCTGAGCCTGGGGGATCGCCGCAACATCAAGCTGACCACGCCGGAAGACATGGCCATGGCCCGGGCGCTGCTGCGCGAAGCTCCTGCCTTTCCCACCCTGCGGGTGGGTCAGGGCTACGATGTTCACCGGTTGGTGGAAGGCCGGGCGCTGGTGCTGTGCGGTGTCAATGTGCCCCACACTCTGGGGCTTCTGGGCCACAGCGATGCCGATGTGGCACTTCACGCCCTGATGGATGCCATGCTGGGCGCTGCTGCCCTGGGGGACATCGGCAAGCATTTCCCGGATACGGATGAACGGTATAAGGGTATATCCTCCATGAATCTATTGAACTATGTGGTGGCACTGCTGCAGGAGAAATGCCTGCGCGTGGTCAATGCGGACATCACCATTGTGGCGCAGAAGCCCAAGCTGCTGCCCTTTATCCCCCAAATGCGGGAAAACGTTGCCATAGCGCTGGGCCTGCCCATGGGCCGTGTTAATGTGAAGGCAACCACCACCGAGCACCTGGCCTTTGAGGGCCGGGAGGAAGGCATCAGTGCCCAGGCGGTGTGCCTCCTGCAGGAGATGTGAAAAAAAGGCTTGCCCTTTCGCCGGAGCAAGCCTTTTCCTTTGCATGTCACTTAACCGGGAACCACATGCTGTCCTGCAGCTTTACGCCGCTGTCCACCTGAATCTTGGTCAGAATGCGTTCCTTGTCCTCTCCCTGGGCCACAACGGGCCGGTAATCGTTGGCTGGGGCAGCGCCGCTGGTGAGAATGGGGATCAACTCCAGTCCGCAGCCCTGGTAGCCATTTTCGTCAAAGCGCAGGCGCACCTGGGCCAGCGCCGCATCGAAGGTGGTCATGTCAATGGTGCCGCCAAACATCAGGTTGCCCAGGCTGTACAGCACCAGGGCGTTATCCATGGTGTCAATGCCCTGCACCACATGGGGGTGTCCGCCCACCACGATATCCGCACCGGCCTCCACCGCGGCGCGGGCCATTTGCTCCTGCAACTCATTGTGTCCGCCGCTGTATTCCGTACCCCAGTGGCAGGTGAAGAGAATCACCTGGCAGCCGTCATTCTGCAGGGCAGCAATGTCCCTGGCAATCACGGAAGGATCCTGCTTGTAAACGGTTTCCCGGCATCCGGCAAAGCCAATGCGGTATCCCTTGCACTCCCACACATAGGTGTAGCCATAGCCGCTGTAGGGCATGCCTGCTGCCTCCAGGGCCTCGCGGGTGGCGCTTCTTCCGCTGCCACCGTAATCAACATAGTGGTTGTTGGCAATGTTTACCTGTTCAATGGAGCCTTCCTTCAGCACATCGGTATACTCCGGCAGGCCGCGGAAGCGGTAGAGCTTGTCCTTGTCCTCGCCGGCACCATTGGCCTTCAGCACGCATTCCAGGTTGACGAAGGTCATGTCATCCTTAGAGAAAATGTCATACAGGCCGCTGAAGGGATAGGCCATGCCGTGGGCTTCCAAATAGGCAGGGAAGGCCGTTTCCTTTCGCCACCAGGTTTCCCTGGTGCCCACCACCGCATCGCCGCCCAGGGTGATGACGATCTCCGTTTCGCCCTCAGCGAGAACCGGTGTCTGCGTAGGGGTGTGCATGTCCTTCTTCATGGAGGTTATGCCTGCCTCTGCCATGGCGTGGTTCAGCACACGCTGCTCCGGGTCGTCCAGGATGATCAGCCGGGTGTGGTAGGGCAAATGCGTCCACAGCCAATAGGCATTCACGCCGTCCTCATTCACCTGGTTAGGCAGGCGGATGCACCCGTGGGAGGCTTTCACGCCCAGCTGAGGCGTTTGCTCGGAAAAATCGTTCCTGCCGCCTTTCTTTTTCAGGCCCAGCTGGTGCAGCAGGTTGCCGCCGTCATAACGGATGGGATATTCGTAGTAGTAGGATTCACTGGCAAAGCCGGTCATATGCTCCAGCGTCAGGTAGGAGCCGGCCGGCGTTTCGCGGAAGAGCTTGTTCTTTGCCATCAGGCCGGTGGAAACGTCCATGGTGGTCAGGCGCTTGCCCTGGTAAAACACCGTCAGGGTCTGGGCGTTTTTGTCCAGCAGCAGGCCGTATTCATGGTTCGGTTCTACCATCATCAGCCGGTTTTGGGGCACAAAGCCATCCACCGGGGAGCCATCCTCGTGGTTCCAGGCCATGACCCGCACCCATCCATCATCCCGGATGTCCGCCACCTGCACCGCCTGGGACAGGCCATGCAGGGTGCCCAGCACATCGCTGTCCTCACTGGGCTGGGCGTACACCTCCTGGTGACCGGTTGCAACACGCAGACTGATGACCGCAGAAGGCTGCATCAAGATGTTCCAAATGGTTTCGTCGCTGTCCTCCAGGGTGGGCATGATGGTTTCCGTTTCCGTCACCTGCAGCACAGGAGCGGAGCCATCCGCCAGGGTAACGGGCACATCATAGGCGTAATACTCAGGGTTCTGCCGGGGGTAAAACCTGAGCACATACTCCCCTGCCGGCAGATCCTTGGGTTTCCACCGGAATTTGAAGGGTTCCTCCCCGCCGGCCTTCCGCTGGGTGGACAAAGGCTGCTGCAGGTTGTCCGCAGCGTAGACCTCCACCTGGCAGTCACCTTCCCGCACAAGGCACAATTCCGCAAACCAGCTCTCGTCATCCCGGTAGCACACAGCGCTGCTGGGCAGGGCGAAAAGCAGTGCCTGCTTGCACTGCTTCACCGCCAGGGAGGTTTCAGCCGTATAAACGGTATCGGCGGTTGTCAGTTCCCCTTGCAGGGTATAAGTTTTGGCGGTAATTCTCTCCCGGTTCTCCGCCAATCCGTCCCAAGTCAGGGTGTTGGCACCCTTCTGCACCTGAAAAGTCATGGTGCGGTATACATTGTAATCATCGTACACCCGCAGCATAAGGATGCCTGCATCCGGCGCGGAAACCTCAATGCTGTTCTCCATATAGCCTCTTGTTTCGCCTGGCGAAAGGGTCAATTCTTCTGCAAAGGCCGCCAGGGGCAGCAGGAAAAGCAGCAAGCAAAGCATCCATCGTTTCATAAGGGGGAAGCCTCCTTTAGTATCTTTTTAGTTTACTCCACCTCCGGCTTTTCCACCTTTTGGTTGAATTTGTCCAGCAGCAGGGTGGCAATGGTGCCCAGCGCAACAAACAGCAGGTGAACAAGGCAGCTGCCCGCGCTGGCGGTAAAGGCCGCAGCGGGCACGGTGAAGATGGTTGCGGCAATCACAATGCCGATAATGCCATGGAAGGTCACGGAATAATGGTTGTTCAGCAGCCAGTCGATCACCCGGGTGAGCAGCACCAGGGTCAAAAGCGCACCCACGCCAATGGGCACCAGCACCGCAAAATTCAGGTCGCCGATGGCCTCGGTCACATGGGTATACAGGGTGATGGTCTCACCGGCGCTGTTCACGGCCCGTAGCGGCAGCAGCAGTACGGAGGAGCTCATTCCGGGGGCGATCATGCTCAGCACCAGGCAGAAGCCGCCAAACATGTTCCACAGGAAGTTGGGTACAATGGTCACCTGCATCACGCGGCAGGCAATCAACACACCCAGGCCCGCCAGAAACACCACGCCCATGGAAATCCAGGAGCGCTGGTCCCGGCCCTTTTCCCCTGCCTCCCGGAACAGGGAAGGCAGAATGCCGATGGTCATGCCCACAAACAGGGCCAGCGCCTGGCTCTCATAGGTGGAGAGCACCTTGGCCAGCACCTTGGCAATGCCGATGTAGCCAATTACCACACCCACCAGAATAGGCCACAGCTGCATCAGGCTGTTTTTCCACTCCTTCAGGGGGTGTGCCAGCAGCTTCATCAGGGGCTTATACACGTCAAAGAGCACCGCCAGCACGCCGCCGGAAACGCCAGGAAGCACCGCGCCTGCGCCAATCAAAGCGCCTTGGATGATTTTCATAAACAGGTTCATGCTCATTCCTCCAACTAGAAAATGAAATTACCTGTCTATGATAACCTTACATTTCCACTCCGTCAACAGGGAAAGTGCAACTGTTACACCTTTTTCTTTCCGGGGGTTGACAAACGGGAAAACCCTTGGTATAATGATTCCTGCATGTTTCGGCACGCGGTCGTGGCGGAATCGGCATACGCGCACGTTTGAGGGGCGTGTCCAGCAATGGGTACGGGTTCAAGTCCCGTCGACCGCACTGGCACCGGGTTTTCTGCATTGCAGAAGCCCGGTTTTTTGATGTCCGCCATGGCATCAACCTCCTTTTTGCTTTCTTATTCATTAGACGATGCGGCTTCCCCATCCGTTCGCTCAAACAAGAAAAAAACATGGACAATTTCCACATTTCCATTTCTTTGCCATGGAATCCACTTGACGATACCGGGGAAATTTGCTACAATTTAACTATGTGGTTTTTCTAACGGTTACTTCTATATTATGGATCTGAGCGGCAGGTGGTTTATCCGCCCGTATCCTTGTATGGTGGAGGCATGACAATGAACCTGGAACACGACCTTGTTTTTTGTATCATTGAGGAGGATGACATTCAAAGGGCCCATTTCCGTGTGCGTCCGCTGCTTACCGTGGATGGCGATGTGCAGGAGGAAGCCGCCCGCCTGTGGCCGGACAATGGCTGCCTGCGCATTGTGCCGGACAGAAACGAGCAGCACACCTTCAAGGAGCGCATGCGTACCCTGGGAGGTTATTGCATCATGAACCTGGTGGGCATCTCCGCCGATATCAACAAGGTTCGTACCAACAAAAACTACAAGCCTGAAAAGGGCGAAACCAACCAGTTTATTCTTTATTCCGACACGGTGCAGCCGCTGCCGGAGCACACCTTTTACCAGGTGCTGGACGGCGCTGCCGAAGGCTTTGACGCCCTGGCCCGGCAGGCCATCACCCCGCTGTTCTACATCCGTCAGGAGGATACCCTCTTCGGCCCGGTGAAAAAATCCTCTCCCCAAATGCCCGAAACCGCCAAGGCCGCCCAGGGTGTGCTGTATCCCCTTCCCTGTCCTGACGGGCAGGAGCGGGTGCTTTTGTGCATCCGCCAAGCTTTACCTGCAAAAAAAGAAGAAGCGCTGCCCATTGGCAAGCCGCTTCAAATTCTGGATGAATCCAAGAATTTCGAAGAAACCCTTTCCGGGCTGAATCAGCCACTCTCCAAGGAAGCAAACCTGCTGCATCAGCCTGCCGCGCCGGCTATGCCGCTGCCCCCTGTGCAGGAAAAGCCTCTTTCGGGCACGCCGCTGTTCAGGGCCAACATGCGCACCTCTGTGCCCCAGCCCAAGAACAAGCTGCAGGAGGTGGTTTCCGCCCAGTGGCGCGTTGCCAAGAACGAGCCGCCCACCGCTTCCCTGCCGGCGGATACCCCCATGCGCCAGGTGGAAAACCCGGTGGAGGTTGCCTGCACCGGCCTGCGCACCGCCTGGCAGGTGCCCGAGGCGCAGAATCAGCTGCTGGATTTCCTTCTCTCTCTTGATGGCATGCGCGCCAAGCTGGATGCCCGCCTGGCCGCGCAGACAAATGATACCCCCCTGCAATTGGCCCTTCACGCCCGCCTGCAGGACATGGAGGCCGAGCGCCTTTCCATGCTGCTGCAGCTGGACAAGGCCAAGGCCGACCTGGAGAGCTTCCGCCGTACCGTGGCTGAACAGCTTTCCGCCAAGGCACAGGCTGAGCTTGATGAACTGAACCGGCGCCGTGAGGAATGCAAGGCTGCACTGACCGGCCTGGAGCAGCAGCAATCTGCCCTGCTGGCCCAGCGGGACGAGCTGGCCCGCCGGGTGGACGAGCTGCAATCCGCCCTGCCCGCCGCACTGGCGAAGGCCCTGACGGATGCCCAGCTTGCCGCACCCGTGGCTGGCGTTCCCCTGCGGCTGTGCCCTGCTGCCGGTGTGGATGCCCAGCCGGAGGAGCTTATCCGCCGCATCACCGATGCCCTTTCTGCCAGTGGCGTGACCATGGAGCGCAATGCGGCCATTGCCCTGCTGGCACTGCTGGGCATCTGCCCCAGAATTGGCGTAACGGCTGCTTCTGCCGCCGCTGCATCCACCCTGATGAGCAACCTGGCTGCCTATCTTGGCTGGAGCGATAGCTATGCCCACCAGGTCACAGCCGAGCAGCATCCCATGCTGTCTGCCGGCGCAGCCCATGCCGCGCCAGCCGTGCTGCTCACCAGCCTGGCTGCTTATGCACCCCTCCAGGGCATCACGAAGATATTCCTGGGCCGCAGCGCCATGCAGCTGACCCGCAACACCGCCTACGAGGCTTCTCCGTGGCCCATTTTCCCGCTGCCGGCCATGAATACTGTTCCCCAGCTTTCGCCGGCCTGTGCACCCATCAGCGCCGAAACGCTTCATGCCTTCGCGGATCAGTCCTCCGCCGGGCCGGAGGAAATCAGCGCGTTGCTTACGCCCCTGATGCAGCAGCTTCCGCCCCTTTCCGGCGCCGCTATGGCGGAGATGCAGCGCTTTATCGGCGCCTGTGCCGGCATGATGGACGGCGGTTTTGCCGCTGCCTGCGACTGGGCTGTTCTCCTGTGGCTGCTGCCCATGGCGGACCGTTCACCCAAGGGCATTGCGCAGTTAAAACCCCTGTTGGAGGAATATCCCCTTTCTCTGGCTGCCCTGTAAGCAAAAAACATGCCCGATGCATTGCTGCACCGGGCATTTTTCATGGGTTACTTTCTTCTCCTGTCGTGAAGCTGGTAATAGGCTTCCTTTTCCTGATACATCGCCTTTTCCGCAACATCCAGCAGCTCCTTCAGGGTGTTGGCCTGCTCCCGCCAGATACTGCCCACGGAAACGCTGATGTTCTCCTGGGCCATCCGCTGCTGCATATCCATCATCCTCTGCTCAAAGTCTTCCTGCTCAATCCCGTCTGCCACCACCAGGAATTCATCACCGCCCAGCCGGTAGCATTGCCCGGCGAAGGCATCGCCCAGGATCAGCGCCGTGCGGCGGATGTAGTCATCCCCCGCGCCGTGGGACTGCTCGTCGTTGATCTGCTTCAGGCCGTTCAGGTCGATGTACGCCACGCCGGTGTTGTGCAGGCTGTTCCCTGCAAAATGTCTTTCCAGTTCGGCATACTTGTTGCGGTTAAACAGCATGGTCAGCCCGTCCTGATAGCTCAGCAGGCGCAATGCCTCCTTTTGCTGTTCGTTTTCCGCCAAGCTCCGCTCCAGCAGCTGCACCGTGCGGATGTTCCAGCAGAAGTACAGGGCCAGCAGAAGCACCTCAATCCCGCCGGCGACCACAAAGAATTTCTGCATGTTGTGGACGCCGGAAAACAGCACATCCTCCCGGGTAAAAATGGACAGCTGCCAGTCGAACAGCTCAATGGGCGTCATGTACATATACAGCTTTTCACCAGTGGTTTCCGAGGTGAAGGCCACCGTGCCCGTACGCTGTTCTCGCAGGGCAAGCTGCATATCAAAGTTCTCATGCTCCCGGGTTCTGGCACGCTGCCCATGATCATAGGCATTGCCCAGGGTTGCGTGCCAGCTATCCATAATATAGTTGCCATCCTTGGTATCGATGATCTGAATGTATGCCTCGCCATTATAGATGGTCGGCTCAAAGGTGGATGTAAGCGAAGTGGTGTTGATCATGCCGATGAGCACCGCCTGCACCTGATCGTCCTGCATGACAGGCAGCACATAGTACACGCATTGTTCCCCGGTCAGGTAGTCGGCCTTCCGCTGGGTCATGTATTCACCCTTGGCAGCCACCTGTTCAAAATCGATGTCTTTTTCGATGCGGTAAGTTTTGTCATTGGAGTAAATGGTTCCATCCGGGTACAGCACATCAATCCGGGCAAACATGGTGGTGGGCTGAATGACATCCAGGTGCAGCAGCGCCTCATCCATCCCGCCGCCGTTGTCCTTCATCACGCTTTCCACCAGGTGCAGCTTGACCACTTCATCCTGGAACTTGATTTTGATTCTTCGCACCGTGCTCTGCCCGGTGGTGGCAAGCTCCTGCCAGGCCTTGTCTTCTTCATACCACACCATTGCGTTGTAGAGCAAAAGCGAAATAACCACCGTAACCAGGGTAATACACACCACAGGCAACATACGCTTGATAAGTTTCATAGCCAGGTTACATCCCTTTTTGTTTTATCGTGACCTTACCGTAACCGATTATAGCATAGTATATCAAAGAATACCATGCACATTTTGTACATTTTATGCCCAGAACTATTGAATATTCTGCCAAATAGAAAAAGCGCAAGGCATCAATACACGCCCTGCGCTTTGGTGATTATTCGCCCATGGACAGCAGATGCTGGCTGCTGGTCTTCAGCGTTTCCATGGCGGCCTTCAGGTTCATCAGGTCGCCCTCGGTCATCTTGTCCGGCTTGTTTTTCAGAAGGAATTTGTTCAGCGCTGCCTGGTCGGCCTTGATGCGCTTCTTCTCTTCCTTGTCCAGCTGCTTGCCGGCCTTCGTCATGGCCTGCTGCACCTGCGCAAGCAGGCGCTGGGCCTCATTGGTGGCATCCATGATGTCCCGGCGCAGTCCGTCCTGCCCGGCGTACATTTCAGCATCCCAGATGGCCTGCTGAATTTCCGCCTCGCTCATTTTCTCGTTGGCGGTAATGGTGATGGACTGGGCCATGCCCGTATCCTTGTCCCTGGCAGATACCTTCAGGATACCGTTGGTGTCGATGTCGAAGGTCACCTCAATCTGCGGCACGCCAGCCATGGCCTTCTTGATGCCCTTCAGCTTGAACTTGCCAATGGTCTTGTTATCCCGGGCCATGGGGCGCTCGCCCTGGAGCACATGAATCTCCACGCTGGACTGGAAGGGCGCCGCCGTGGTAAACACCTGGGTGTAGTGAATGGGCAGGGTGGAGTTCCGCTCCACCACCCGGGTAGCCACACCGCCCACCGTTTCGATGGAAAGTGACAGGGGTGTAACATCCAGCAGAAGGATGCCCGTGGACTGGGTAAGGGAGGTGGTTTCGTTCAGCGTATCGCCCTGGATGGCTGCACCCTGGGCCACGCACTCGTCCGGGTTAATGGACTTGCTGGGCACCTTGCCCGTCAGCTGCTGCACCTTTTCCTGCACAGCAGGAATGCGGGTGGAGCCGCCCACCAGCAGCACCCGTCCCAGCTCGGAGGCAGCTATGCCCGCATCGTTCAGGGCGGAGCGTACTGGGCCTTCGGTTCTGTCCACCAGGTCGCGGGTCAGCTCGTTGAATTTAGAGCGGGTCAGCGTCATGTCCAGGTGCAGCGGTGTTGTACCCTGCTGTGTGATGAAGGGCAGGCTGATCTGCGCCGATTCGCTGCCGGAAAGTTCCTTCTTGGCCTGCTCGGCGGCTTCACGCACGCGGAGCATCGCCGTGGTGTCCCGGGTCAGGTCGGCATGAGAGGTGCGGCGGAACTCGTCCACCAGCCACCGGGTCACCCGCTCGTCAAAGTCATCACCGCCCAGGTGATTATCGCCGCAGGTGGCCAGCACCTCAATCACCCCATCACCAATCTCGATAATGGACACGTCAAAGGTGCCGCCGCCCAGATCGTAGACCATAATCTTCTGCTGGGCGCCGTTGTTCAGGCCATAGGCCAGGGCAGCGCTGGTAGGCTCGTTGATGATGCGCTTCACGTTCAACCCTGCAATGCGGCCCGCATCCTTGGTGGCCTGGCGCTGGATATCGTTGAAATAAGCCGGCACGGTGATCACCGCGTCCGTCACCTTCTCACCCAGGTAGCTTTCCGCGTCCTCCCGCAGCTTGCGGAGGATCATGGCACTGATCTCCTGGGGATTGTAGCTTTTACTGCCGATGGTCTTGCGCCAGTCGGTGCCCATCTGCCGCTTGATGGAGGAAATCGTTCTTTCCGCATTCACCGCGGCCTGCCGCCGGGCCGGGCTGCCCACCAGGCGCTCGCCGCTTTCCGTAAAGGCCACAACGGAGGGTGTTGTGCGTTCCCCCTTGTCGTTGGGGATAATCACCGCCGTGCCGCCCTCCACCACAGCCACACAGCTGTTGGTGGTGCCCAGATCAATACCGATTGTCTTGCTCATACATAGCTCCTTAACAGGGTCTGCAGAAATTGCAGAACAGATTCAGCAGGCACAGGCTCATGCACAGCCTGCTGGGGTCCATCGCGCCGGTGTTGTACCCCCGGGCGTTGCTGGTGTAGGTTTGTCCGGCCTGGCGGTACTGCCGCAGCAGGGTATGATACAGCTGATTGTTGGGGTCCAGCTGCACGGCCCGCTGCATGTTTTCCACCGCAGCAATGCCATTGCCCGCGCCCTGGTTCGCCACGGCAAACAGGTAATACCACCGGGCGTTTCTTCCCGTGCTGGGGATGTTCTGCAGCCTGGCGATGGCCTGCTGATAGTTCCGCTGGTTGATGTCGAAAATCACCTGGCGAATCTGCGGGCTGTCGGTGGGAATCTCCCTGGGCGGCTGAACGGTCGCTCCGCCGCCGCCAAAGCCGAAGAAATCCCCAAAGCCGAAGCCGAAATCGCTGCTGCTCCATCCGCCATATCCGCCCTGCTGCCCGCCGTAGCTTTGCTGGTTCTGGTAGCCGCCATAGCTTTGCCCATAGGGATTCTGCCGGCCTTGGCTATACTGCTGCTGGGCCTGCTGCTGGGCACGGCGCTGGGCATACTTGTCCGGGTTCATCAGCATGTCATAGGCTTCGTTCACCTCGTTCATGCGGCGCTCTGCCTGGGGATCATTGGGGTGCAGGTCAGGGTGGCACTCCTTGGCCTTGCGGCGGTAGGCGCGCTTGATCTCCTCCTGCGTTGCCCCCTGGGAAACCCCCAGCACCTTGTATGGATCGTCAATCACGCTTGTTTCCGTCCTTCCGCTTCTCGATCATTTCGTTATAGCTTTGCCATATGCCGGAATACAGGATGTTTTTCAGTATGTCCGCATCCTGCACCAGAGGCAGTGCCTCAAAGGCGGCGGAGGCCCGGCCCAGGGCCTGGGTCAGGTGCTCCCGCATGTCCTCGGGCTGCTTGTCCAGCAAAAGCACCGGGTTGTAGCCGCCGCTTTTCCTGTCATCCTCATAGTCGCAGGCGGCGTCCACCAGGTAAATATAGCGCCCCAGGGCCGAGCCAAAGGCACGCAAGGCATTGCGCCAGTAGTCTTCCTTCATCACAAACAGCTCCGCCATTAAAATGGCAAAGCAGTTTGCTGCCGCATCCGGCGAAGGCTCCCGGCGCTTTTCCACATCGCTCAGCCGCTTCATGCCATCCTCTATGGCTGCCGCCTGCCTGGGCCAGCGTTCCTTCACCTGCTGATAGGCCCTGCCCAGCACATGGGCATAGACCTTGGCGCTGCGCTTGCCCTCGTCCTGCCAGTCGTCCAGGCACTTGTGATAGGCCAGCGCAATGGTCATGTCCGCGGCGTAGTCGGTCACATCGCTGCGTACATAGGGGTGTGCCTTCGCCGGGTGTGCGCCGCAGCGCATGGTGCCATGCTTCTCCTCTGGTTCGTATAAAGAGGAAAGAAACATGGTCAGAAAAGTCATGTCATAGGTCAGGGCCAGGCGGCCCGGCTGACCGTGACGCCGCTTTAGTGCCAGGCACAGCCCGCAGTAGTTCGCCCGGTACCGTGCCTTCTGCTCCTGGGTCAGATCAGCCACATTGGCCCGCACATATCCGAACATATTACGCCTTCTGGCTGAACTGGCAGCCGCACTTGGGACAGTTGATCTGCTTCTCGCCGCTTCCGCGCTTCAGGCGGATCAGCACCTTGCACTGGGGGCACTTGAAGTATTTGTACTCCCTGCTGTTCTTCAGCCGCAGGAAAAACTGCTTTGCCTTGGTGGAAAGGCCCGTGGTGAAGGTGACGAACCGGCGGTTTTCCTCCGCACGCTTATAGCAGTTGCGGGAGAAGATGCGCCAGATGGCGTACACATACAGCGCCATGCCCAGCAAATACAGCAGGCCTGTGCCCAGAAAATTGTCCAGTAGGCTGACAATTACGCCAGCCCACAGCGCCCACATGCCCAGGTTATCCACACCGTTGCGGCCCCGCATGAACCCGGACAGCGCCGCACGAAGCTTTCCAAAGAAATTCATTGACCATCATCCCTTCGAATACATTCTTCTTTACATTATAGTAGTTTACCAGCTATTTGTAAACGGATTTTGAACAGGACGTAAACTTTCCCGCCACCTGCGCAAAAAATGCACAGTCCCCCACACCAATTCGGCAGACAAGAAGAGAAAAACATGCTATAATGGTCAAAAATTCGTCAGAAAGAAGGTATGCTCCATGTATCGGCTTCTTGCATTTCTCCTGGCCCTGATGCTGGCGCTTCCCGTGCTGGCAGTGGCGGAAGAAGAAACCCTGGTCAGCTACACCTCCGATTTCTCTCAGGGTACCGATGGCTGGTACCCCCGCAGTGCCGGCCAGGCAGCCCTCATCGCCGAAGACGGTATCCTGACCATTACCGGGCGCGATGCCAGCTGGAACTCCCCCGGGCGCGATTTCAACCTGCAGCCTGGCAAGAAGTATCTCATCTCCGTCCAGGTCATGCACCACGAGGATGAGCCATTCGAGCTGATGCTCTCTGCCGCACACTCCCGTGACGGCCTGGAGTCCTACGAAAACATCGGCAAAGTAAAGGCCAACAAGGGCTGCTGGACCACCATCAGCGCCTCCTACACCCCCGGCACCTATGACAACTATATCCTTTATGTGGAAACGGTCGGCATGGGCACCAGGGATTTCTCCATCCGCAATTTCAACATTGAGGTGGACGAACCCCTCTACAATATGGAGCTGCCTTCCCTGAAGGATGCCTATGCAGACGTTTTCGACTTTGGCTGTGCCGTAACCCAGAGCGAGGCGCTGGACAAGGCCCGCATGGATTTCTACGCCAGTCAGTTCTGCATCGTCACCCCCGGGAATGAGCTGAAGCCGGACTTTGTGTTGGATGTTTCCGCCAGCCGCCGCCTGGCCAAGGAAGATGATACTGCTGTGGCTGTGAAGTTCGATTTTGCCAAGCCCATGCTGGACTATTGCCAGGCCAACGGCCTGAAAGTGCATGGTCATGTGCTGGTGTGGCACAGCCAGACCCCCGAGGCCTTCTTCCATGTTGGCTACAACACCAATGGGGAATTCGTTTCCCGTGAGGTGATGCTGGCCCGGCTGGATAACTACATCCGCCAAATCATGGAATACATGAACGTCAACTATCCCGGGCTGATCGTCTCCTGGGATGTGGTAAACGAAGCCATTGCCGATGGCAGCGGTGCCCTGCGGGAATCCAACTGGACGAAGGTTGTGGGCGAGGATTTCGTCAACCGCGCCTTTGAGATTGCCCGGAGGTACGCTCCCGAAGGCACCAAGCTGTTCTATAACGACTATAATACCCCCGAGCCCATGAAGCTCATCGGCATTGTGAAGCTGCTGCAAAGCCTGGTGGCGGATGGCAACATTGACGGTTACGGTTTCCAGGGACATTACGGCTCCGCAACGCCCACGCCTTCCAAGATCCGCACCGCCATGGAGCAGATCAGCGGCCTGGGCCTGCGCCTGCGCGTCAGCGAGCTGGATGTGGCCATCTCCGACAACGGCGAAACCCAGCTGCTCACCCAGGCCTACCGCTACAAGGCCCTGTTCGAAATCTTCCTGGATTTTGCCGATAAGATTGATGCGGTGCAGGTCTGGGGCGTGACGGATGACCTAAGCTGGAAGGCCAGCGAATACCCGCTGCTCTTCAACAGCAAGGCCCAGCCGAAGCCCGCCTTCGACATGCTGATTGAGCTGGCTTCCACCATTTCAAAATAAAACCGACTAAAGAAAAACCGACCGCGAGTTCTTCAAAACAGACTGCGAGTCGGTTTTTTCTTATGCGTCATTGTGTTCCTGCTGGCGGTTCTTTTCATAAATAGCACGGTATTCTGTGGGGGTACAGCCGTGCAGCTCCTTGAAGGTGCGGTTAAAGGTGCTCAGACTGCTGAAGCCGGACTGCATGCTGACCTGCACAATGGGCAGCTGGGTGCTGCAAAGCAGCTGGGCTGCCACGGAAATGCGCTTTCGCAGCAGGTACTGGGAAAAGGGCGTGCCCGTGTATTTGGTAAACAGCCGGGAGAAATAGTATTTTGAAAAGCCAGCCACCCGGGCAATGCTGTCCAGGGTGATAACATCTGCATAATTCTTGTTGATGTACTCCACCACCCGGTTGATAGCCAGCCAGGAATTCTCCTCCTGCCGGGGGTCTGACTCCTCCGCCGCATGCTGAAGGGAGGCATAATCCAGATACGTCTGGCCCAGCAGCACATAAATCTGCAGCAGGTAGCTGTAGCAGATCAGGTTCATAAGCGCCGGCCTGGCATAGTACTTGTCCATCAGCTCAAACAGCTTTGTCCGCACCTCGGCGCAGATTACGCTGGCCGGCGTCAGGTGGAAGGCCCGCGTTGTCATGGGCACAATGGCAGAAAAGCCGCGGATGGCCCGCAACGGCTCCAGGTCGAAGAGAATCAGGCTGCGGATGCTTCCTTCCCCCATGGAAAGGGAGTGGGGCACATCCGGCGGAATGAACAGCACGTCCGTGTCCTTCACCACATGCTCCTCGCCCCCCACCGTGCACCGGCACACGCCCTGATGGGGCAGCACCACCTCCACCGAGGAATGCTCATGCATGCTGTAGGTGTCCGGCGTGGCGCAGTACCATACGCGGATGGTGCTGTCATCCCGGTAGGCCACAAACTCTCTTTCGCCCTGCATCACGCGATATCCATAGTCGAAAAGGCTGCGATTCTGCGGTGTAATCAGCTTTTGCTTCTTCATGCACATTTCCTGCCTTGCATTCCGTTTCTTGTGCACATTTTAGCACGGTTGCACAGGTTCTTCAAGCATTTTTTGCCGCATCATTTGGGAATATCATGGCATATTCTTCACTTTTTGCCGGCTATTTCACGGCTTTCTGAACGTGATTTCCTAATACTTCACGCTTTCGTCATATTTATGCTTTTTTCGTCATACTTATACTTTGCTCAACATTTGCTCTTCTTCATCGAATAATGCCCAGCATTTGCTCTTCGATTTTGTAGGCCGAAATGCAAGGCATTCACAGTGTTGCGCCGAAACCCTTTGATTTTCAACCTTTTTCCATCAAAACAGACCATTAGTCGGTTTTCCAGCGTTCAGGTTAACGAAATTGTTTTCGTAACCTTATCCAGAAAACATTGTCAGGGAATCAGCGAATATGTTAAAAACCTATAAAAAAACCGCCGTGTTCTTGACAGATATGGCTGGAAAACCTATAATTAATATACAATTATTCGAGCATTACCGTCATCCGTTGCTGCGCGCTGGGTGACGGCATCATGCGTGAATGTTGATATATACCGTTCTATCATGTTTGATGGAAGCATCAAATGAAACAGGAGTGGCGAGCTTATGCGGAAAAAGATGTGGCGTATTCTTGTCGGCATCCTGGTCGTGGCGTTGATCATCGCGGCGATCGTTTTGCTGAACAGCGGTGCGCAGGACTTCCACGACAAGTACAAGGACACCGACCTGTCCACCGATGTGACCGGTATCGGCCGTGACGACACCTACGAGGCCTACCTTCAGGCCCATGCCTCCGCCAGCGCGGGGACGAAGGCTGTCCCGGTCGATATTACTGTGTTTGAGGGCGATGGCCAGCTGCAGCTGGATGCCTCCGGCGACCCTCAGGTGTACACCGGCGACGGTTCCTCCGTCACCTGGATGGTTGACGTGCCTGACGAGGGCATGTATTCCATTCAGCTGGAATATCTGACGGTGGCCTCCCGCGGCGTGGATGTGGAGCGCGAGCTTTACATCAATGGCGAGCTGCCCTTCTCCGGTGCCGATATGCTCCGTTTCTCCCGCCTGTGGGTGGATGGCAGCGAGGTCCGCAAGGACAACCAGGGCAACGACATCCGTCCCTCTCAGGTCGAGAAGTACGAGTATCAGAAGGCCTTCTGCCGCGATGATATGGGCTATGAGACCGAGCCTTATCGCTTCTACTTTAATGCAGGCGAAAACACCCTGACCTTCAAGGCCATCAACGAGCCGATGATCATCCGCAACGTGACGCTGGTGCCCGTGTCTGCAGCCCAGACCTACGAAGAGTATCTGGCTGCCCAGCCCCAGGTGGAAATGTCCGAGGAAGATCAGAAGTGGCAGCTGACCATCGAAGGCGAAAACGCCCTGACCCGCTCCTCTCCCTCCCTGTACGCCAGGTATGATCATGCCTCCGCCTACACCGAGCCCTACGATGTGTATCACACCGTGCTCAACTACATCGGCGGTGATGCATGGAACACCGCCGGCCAGTGGATCGAGTGGGAGTTTGACGTGCCTGCCGACGGCTATTACAACATTTCCGTCAAGGCCCGACAGACCTACCAGCGCGGTTCCATCTCCTGCCGCACCATCTATATCGATGGTCAGGTTCCCTTTGCCGATATGTCCTCCGTGGCCTTCTCCTACGACACCAACTGGCAGCTGAACACCCTGGCCGACCAGGAGGGCACACCCTATCGCTTCTACCTTTCCGCCGGCAAGCATGCCATCCGCATGGAAGTGACCCTGGGCGAGATGGGCACCATCCTGAAGGATATGGAAAGCAGCATCTACCGCCTGAACCAGATTTACCGCAAGGTGCTGGTGCTCACCGGCGTGACCCCCGACCGCTTCCGCGATTACAACATTGCCCAGGTTTACCCCGATGTTATCGAGGCCATGGACCTGGAGAGCAAGCGCCTGTATAAACTGGTGGATGACTCCGTTGCCCTGACCGGCCAGAAGAACGACCGTGTGGCCGTGGCCCAGACCCTGGCTGTACAGCTGGAGCAGTTTGTTGACCGCAACGAGCGCATCACCCAGTCCTTCTCCAACTTCAAGGACAACATCACCAGCCTGGGCACCGCCATGCAGAACATGGCCGAATCCAAGCTGGACATCGACCAGATCATCATCAGCGGCGAGCAGGCCCAGGTGGCTCCCACCGCCAACGATTTCTTTACCAACCTGGCCCATGAGGTTCGCGCCTGCGTGGCTTCCTTCTTCGTGGACTATAACTCCCTGGGCGATGTGTATGACGAAAACGCCGAGGACGTGATCGAGATCTGGCTGGTGACCGGCCGCGACCAGTCCACCGTGCTGAAGACCATGGTGGACGACTCCTTCACCGCTGCAACAGGCATCAAGGCCAACGTGCAGCTGGTGGCTGCCGATGCCATCCTGAACGCCGTGATGGCCGGCATTGGCCCCGATGTGATTCTGAGCGTGGACGGCTGGTTTGCCGTGAACTACGCCATGCGCAACGCCGTAGAAGACCTGACCCAGTTCGAGGACTTCGATGAAGTGGTCAAGCCTTTCTACCAGAGCGCACTGGATCCCCTCACCTACGACAATGGCACCACCAAGGGCGTGTATGCCCTGCCCGAGACTCAGGTGTTCTCCGTGCTGTTCTACCGCAGCGACATCCTGGAGGATCTGGGCCTGGAAATCCCCCAGACCTGGGAAGATGTGATTGCCATGCTGCCCACCATCCAGGGCAACAACATGTCTGTTGGTGTTCCCTACCCCGATATTTCCAATGTGGATATGTCCGGCTTCAACTCTCTGATCTATCAGAATGGCGGCGCCATCTATAATGAAGAAAAGACCCGCACCATGATTGACAGCGAGGCAGGCGTAGCGGCCTTCAAGTTCTACACCAGCCTGTATAACGACTATGGCCTGCCCACCGTGTTCGACTTTGTCAGCCGCTTCCGTTCCGGCGAGATGCCCATCGGCGTAGGCCAGTACAGTGTGTATAACACCCTGGCGGTTTCCGCCCCCGAGATTCGCGGCCTGTGGGATTTCACCCTCTATCCCGGCACCGAGCAGGCGGATGGCTCCATCGACCGCAGCGTGCACGCCAATGGCCTGTGCTGCATGATGGTTGCCACCGACAACGAAACCACCAAGCAGAACGCCTGGGAGTTCATGAAATGGTGGGTCTCCACCGATGCACAGGTGCGCTTCGGCCGCGAGATGGAGGCCGTGCTTGGCTCCTCCGCCCGCTATGCCACCGCCAACACCGAGGCCCTGGATCAGCTGGCCTGGTCGGCCGATCAGCTGTCCGTGCTGAAGGAGCAGCAGAAGTGGTCTGTGGGCTTCCCGGAAATCGCCGGCGGTTACTCCACCACCCGCCACATGACCAACGCCATCCGCAAGGTGATCAACGACAAGGATGACCCCCGGGAGACTCTGCTGACCTACACCCGCACCATTAACGAGGAAATCGACATCAAGCGCAAGGAGTTCGGCCTGCCGCTTTATGGAGAGGAGGAAACCAAATGAGCAACACCCAAGCCGGGTTTGCCAGCCGGTATTTCAGCATGAAGTCCAACCAGATCCGCTATGGCTGGGCCAAGGCAAAGCGCATGAAGGTGTGCTACCTGTTCCTTGCACCCTATGCGATTTTGTTCATCACCTTCTTCATTCTTCCCATCTGCACCTCCATCTTCTACGGCTTTACCTACTATAACATTCTGGAACCCGCCCGCTTCGTGGGCTTCCAGAACTACATCAACCTGATTCTGCAGGACGAGGTGTTCCTCACCTCGGTGAAAAACACCTTCGTCATTGCGGTCATCACCGGCCCCGTGGGCTACATCCTCTCGTTCCTGTTCGCCTGGTTCATCAACGAGCTGCCCAAGTGGCTCCGGGCCATCGCCGTGGTGATTTTCTACGCGCCCAGTATTGCCGGCAACGCCTACAGCGTGTTCTCCATCATCTTCCGTGGTGATGCCTACGGCTACCTGAACTCCATCCTGATGGACCTGGGCTTCATCGATGCTCCCCTGCTGTGGCTGACCGACCCCAAGTACATCATGCCAGTTCTGATCTTCGTCATCCTGTGGATGAGCATGGGCACCGGCTTCCTGTCCTTTGTGGCTGGCTTCCAGGGCATTGACAAGAGCATGTACGAAGCCGGCTATGTGGATGGCGTGCGCAACCGCTGGCAGGAGCTGTACCACATCACCCTACCCAGCATGAAGCCTATGCTGCTCTTCGGCGCCGTAATGAGCATCACCTCCGCCTTCAACGTTTGCGATGTGCCCCGCGCCCTGGCTGGCTATCCCTCCACGGACTATGCCGCCCGCACCGTTGTCACACACTTGTTCGACTATGGCTTCAGCCGCTTTGAAATGGGCTATGCCTCCGCCATCGCCACGCTGCTGTTCCTGGTCATGATTCTGTGCAAGAAAGTCATTTCTGCCGCACTGGAAAAGGTGGGTTCCTGATATGAGTGAGACGATGTACAAGTCCAGCGGCACCCTGACCTTCAAAGGGAAGAAGTACCGCGGCGAGCTGATTTCCGAGGAAAAGGTTGCCCGCTTCCATTGCTCCAAAATGCCTCTGGAAATGCCCTACGAGGAGATGGAAGTGCTGAAGAATGTCCGCAACGGCGGCATGTCCAGCACCATCACCGTAAAGATGAAGGACGGCAACGAGTACGTCTTCCAGCTGCCCAACGGCCTGAAGGTGTACCACAACATGGACAAGATGTGGGACAACAAGCCCCGTGTCCGCAGCCGTGCCGAGGAGCTTCACCGCCTGGCTGAAATGCGCGGCGAGCGTATTGTGAAGCCCAAGAAGCACCTGATCAAGCGCCGTCACCCCAACCGCTCCATCGCCGGCGATATCGGCATTTACATCATGCTGGTGCTGGTGGCCTGCCTGATGGCCTTCCCCCTGGTGTTCGCCATCGGCTCCGCCCTGAAGCCCCTGGACGAGCTGTTCCGCTTCCCGCCCACCATCTTTCCCCAGCACCCCACCATTGATAACTTCTCCGACCTGATCGTCACCATGGGCCAGAGCTGGGTGCCCTTCAGCCGGTACATCTGCAACACGGTGTTCATCACCGCTGTTGGTACCTTCGGCCACCTGATCATCGCCTCCATGGCTGCCTTCGTGCTGGCGAAGTACGACTTCCCCGGCGGCAAGTTCTTCTTCGGTGTGGTCACCACGGCCCTGATGTTCTCCGGCTATGTGACGGGCATCCCGAACTACGTCATCATGTCCAAACTGGGGATGATCGACACCTACTGGGCGCTGCTGCTGCCGGCCTTCGCCGCCCCCATTGGCCTGTTCATGATGAAGCAGTTCATGGAGGGCCTGCCCACCGCCTTGATCGAGGCCGCTCACATCGACGGCGCCGGCGAGTTCCGTATCTTCTGGAGCATCGTCATGCCCAACGTGAAGCCTGCCTGGCTGACCGTGATCATCTTCTCCGTGCAGAGCCTGTGGAACAACAGCGCTGCCACCGTCATCTACTCCGAGGCGAAAAAGACCCTGGTCTACGCCCTGCAGCAGATTCAGGCCGGCGGCGTGGCCCGCACCGGTCAGATGGCTGCCGTTACCGTTGTGGTGATGGCTGTGCCTATCCTCATCTTCATTCTGAGCCAGAGCCAAATCCTGGAGACCATGGCCAGCTCCGGTATCAAGGACTAATTCCCACGGCAATCCAAGATTGGCTAACCCATACTATTCAGAACAGGAGGGGAATGACCGTGAAGGTGATGCAACGGCTACTTGTGCTGCTCATGACCATCATCATGCTTGCTTCAACCACCACCGCCTATGCCGCGGATGACGCATACCCCAGCTCTTATACCTACAACTACGATTACTGGAGCGACATCCGCGAATCGCCCGATGCCTACCGGGTCAGCAATGTCATTTACGGCGCCGACCTGGGCCTGGATACGGCAATGAAAAAGCCCCAAAGCCTTTTCGTCCGCGGCAGTGACATCTACGTTGCCGATACCGGCAACAACCGCATCCTGCAGATTCGCCGCTCCGGTGACGATTTCACGCTGATTCGCACCATCGACACCATTAAGGGCTGCGATGTAACCGCCTTCAGCGGCCCTGAAGATGTTTTCGTTGATGTTGACGGAAACATCTATGTGGCCGACACCCAGAACGGCCGGGTGGTCATGGTGGATAAGAACCTGAACTTCCTCAAGGCCTTCACCAAGCCCACCGACTCCACCTTCGACCAGAGCCTGAGCTTCCTGCCCAGCAAGATCGTGGTGGATACCTCTGGCCGCGTGTTCGTCCTTGCCACCAACGTGAACAAGGGCCTGGTGAAGTACGAGTCCGATACCTCCTTCACTGGCTTCATTGGTGCCAACAAGGTGAAGTACAACTTTGCCGAGTACATCTGGAAGGCCTACTTCTCCACCAAAGAGCAGCGGGCCCAGCAGGCCTCCTTCGTGCCGACGGAGTACAAGAACATCTACATGGATGAAGATTCCTTCATCTACGCCACCAATATCACCTTCGCCAGCGATGAACTGCTGTACGACACCGCGCAGCCCATCCGCCGGTTGAACGGCATCGGCAACGACATTCTGATTAAGAATGACAAGTACCCGCCCATTGGCGACCTGTACTGGGTGGATGACACCGAAGCCCATGGCCCGTCCAAGCTGGTGGATATCACCGTGCTGAGCGATGACATCTATGTGGCTGTTGACCGCACCCGCGGACGCCTGTTCGGCTATGACAGCCAAGGCATCATGCTATGGGCCTTCGGCACCAGCGGCAACAACGAGGGTGCTTTCAACTCCGCCGTGTCCATCGAGCACATGGATCGCGACCTGTTCGTTCTCGACCAGAACGAGGGCAACATCACCGTCTTCGTTCCCACCGAGTATGGCAACCTGATTTATGATGCCAGCGCCGCCTACCTGAAGGGCGACTACGATGGCTCTGCCGACCTGTGGCGTGAGGTGCTGAAGCTGAATGCCAACTACAACCTGGCTTTCATCGGCATCGGCCGGTCCCTGCTGCGTCAGGATCACTACACCGAGGCCATGGAATATTTCGAAATGGCCCACGACAGGGACAACTACGGCCGTGCCTTCCGCCTGTACCGCAAGGTGTGGGTGGAGGAGAACATCGCCTGGATCGTTATCCTGCTGGCCGCTGCGATGATTATCCCGCTGGTTCGCCGCCAGGTAAAGAAAGTGAGAATGGAGGTGGAAGTGTATGAACGCAACCAAGTCCACAAGTAAGGCCGCACTCCACAAGGAAAAGTGGAACCGCTACATTTCCTCCATGAAGTTTGCCAAGCATGTGCTCTTCCACCCCTTCGACGGCTTCTGGGATCTGATTCACGAAAAGCGCGGCACCATGGCTGCTGCCACCACCTACCTGGTGCTTTTCCTGCTCACCCGCATCATCAAGCTGATGTTCACCAGCTTCCAGTTTGTCAATGCTCCCCTGCAGTACCTGAACGTGTTTGAGCAGGTTGCTTCCCTGCTGCTGCCGTTCCTGATCCTGTGCCTGGGCAACTGGAGCCTGACCACCCTGTTCGATGGCAAAGGCCGCTTCAGCGATATTTACATGGCCATGTGCTATGCGTTGGTGCCCTATGTGCTCATCCAGCTGCCTGCGGTGCTTTTGAGCAATGTCATCGCCCGTGATGAAGGTTCCTTCTACACGGTGCTGATTGGCTTCTCCCTCATCTGGTGCGTTTTCTTGGTGTTCACCGGCCTGATGCAGGTGCACGACTACACCCCGGGAAAAACCTTCATTTTCCTGATTGCCACGGTACTGGCAGCACTGGTTATCATCTTCCTGCTGCTTCTGTTCTTCAGCCTTCTGGGCGATGCGGCCAGCTATTTCATCTCCCTGTACAGAGAGATAGCATTCCGCTTGTATTAAGGAGGAAGTAATAAAATGAAGAAAATCATTTTGCGCTCTCTCCCCTGGCTGATTGCGGCTGCCCTGATCGCTGTTCTGGTGATTTTTGTGGGCATTCCCCTGTTTGCCGAGGAAACCAGCGAACATCTCTACGCTCCCACCATCTACTATTACGAGGGCGACACCGCGCCAGTCACCATGGAGAACGAGTACCTCTCCTTTGAGCTGGATCCCACCACCACCCAGTTCAAGGTGACGGACAAGGCCACCGGCCGGGAATGGCTTTCCAACCCTGCCGATGCCGCCAACGACCCACTGGCCGTTGCTGCCAACAAGGAAACGCTTCAGTCCACCGCCATCGTAACCTACACCACCTCCTCTGGCTCTGTTGACTTGAACAACTTCAAGTATTCCATCCAGGGCGGCAACTACAACATCACCAAACAGGATGACGGTTCTGTCCGTGTGGACTACGCCGTAGGCAAGATTGAAAAAACCTACTGCATTCCCTCGGCCATTACCAAGGAGCGCTTCGATCAGTTTACCGAAGCCATGAGCAAATCCACCGCAAAAAAGGTTAAGAGCAACTACAGCCTTTACGAGCCCAGCAAGCTGGACTCCAAGGAGAACAAGGATGAAATCATCGCTCTGTATCCCTCCGTGACGGAGCAAGCGCTGTATATCCTCAAATCTAGCACCAACGAAGCCAACAAGAGCAAGCTTGAAGGCTACTTCGCCGAAGCCAACTACACCCAGGAGGATTACGAACTGGATCTGCAGCTGGTTGCCGGCTCCAAAGACAATTCCGGACCGGTGTTCAACATCGCCATGATCTACCGTTTGGAAGGCAAGGACTTTGTGGCTGAGCTGCCCTTTGAAAGCATCCGCTACAAGGAAGGCTATGCCATCACCTACGTCACACCCCTGCCCCAGTTTGGTGCAGCCAGCCTGGAGGATGAAGGCTACATGTTCGTTCCCGAGGGCGGCGGCGCAATCATCCGCTTCAACAACGGCAAAACCCTTCAGAATTCCTATTATGCCAACCTTTACGGCTGGGATTATGCCACCAACCGCAAAGAGCTGATCAACGAAACCCGCAATACCTACCCGGTCTTCGGTATGGTGAAAAACGGCGGTTCCTTCCTGTGCTTCATGGAAGGAGCAACCTCCTTTGGCGGCATTCAGGCCGACATCAGCCAGCGTTTCACCAGCTACAACTCAATGTCTGCCAAGTACAATGTACTTCATGCTGACCAGTACAACGTTTCTGCCAAGACGGCTCAGCTGGTCTACATGTTCGAATCCGCTATCCCCGAGGCGACCATCACCCACCGCTACCGCTTCTACGAAACGGATGACTATGCCGCGCTTGCCAACAGCTATGGCGATTATCTGCGCGAAACTCACCCCGAGCTGGCCCAAGCAAAGTCCTCCGAAGATGTTCCCGTTTCTGTTGAGCTGGTCGGAGCCATCGACAAAACGGTGGAAAAGCTCGGCCTGCCCATCGATTCTGTGTTCGCCACCACCACCTTCAGCCAAGCCAGCGACATCCTGCAGGAAATGTCCGGCAAGGGTATCGGCAACCTGAACGTTCGCTTCAGCGGCTGGGCAAACGGCGGCGTGAATCAGAAGGTCTTCACCCGGGTAAACATCCTGCGCGAACTGGGCGGCAAGGGTGCCATGCAGAAGCTGATCGCCAATGCCAAGGAGCTGGGCGTTTCCCTCTACTTCGATGGCGTGAACTGCTTCTCCTACGACAGCGGCATTTTCGACGGCTTCATCTCCTTCAGCAATGCCGCCCGCTACGCCACCCGCGAGCAGATTGAGCTGCATCCCTTCGACATTGTGGATTACTCCACTATGGATTGGATGGACTCCTACTACCTTGTTCGCCCCGATTACGCCAAGGCCAACACCACCAACATGCTGAAGGCTTTGGCTGATGTGGAAGCCGCCGGCGTGTCCTTCCGCGATATCGGCTCCTTCCTCAGCGCTGACTACAACCCCAAGGACACCGTCACCCGCGAGGAAGTTAAGGCCATGAATATCGACTCCATGAAGGAAGCCCAGGGCCTGGGCCAGAAAATCATGATCAAGCAGGGCAACGACTATGCACTGCCCTATGCAGACATGATTACCGACATGGATCTTTCCGGCACCAAGTACGGCATCATTGACGAAAGCATCCCCTTCTACCAGATTGCCCTGCACGGCATGAAGGACTACACCGGCGATTCCGTGAACACCACCGGCGACTATGTGGACGAGTTCCTTAAGTGCGTTGAGTACGGCGCCGGCCTGAACTACACCTTCTTCGCTGCCGATGGCAAGGTGCTGCAGGATACCACCCACAGCAATTTCTATGGCTCCAGCTACGCCTCCTGGGCCGAGGAATTTGCTGAGGACGTTGTCGCCTACCAGGCAGCCGCTGCCGGGCTGAACCAGCAGCGCATCGTTTCCCACCAGCGGCTGGACAACGATGTTGCCCTCACCTGCTACGAAGACGGCACCAAGGTCTACGTCAACTATGCTGATACTTCCTGTACCATTGACGGTACCTTCATCGACGCCCGTGATTACACGGTGGAAAGGGGGCAGTAACCTATGGCAAAGCATAATGTTATCCACGAGCATTGGTACGATGGCATCCTGGATGCCTTCCGTATCTACCTGCCCGGCAATTCCACCTACGGCACCATGCGCGCCCGCAATGCCCGCACGGGCACCTGGTTCATCCTTCCCTTCATCATTGGCTTCATCCTGTTCATGGCCAAGCCCATGGTGGAAAGCTTCATCATGTCCTTCAACGATGTAACGCTAATCCCCGGTGAAGGCTATGCCCAATCCTATGTCGGGTTAAACAACTACGTTCACGCCCTGACGGTTGACCCGGAATATAACCAGGACCTGGTTGAAGAAATTGGACAAATGGTCATTAATACCATCGCCACCCTGGTGCTGAGCTTCGTGATTGCCGTCATCCTGAACCAGGATTTCAAGGGCCGCACCCTGTGCCGCGCCATCTTCTTCCTGCCGGTTATTCTTTCCTCCGGCGTTCTGCCCGGCATCGAGCACGAGAACGAGTTCTACGACATGATGTCCGGCATGGCACAGTCCATGCAGGATTCCTCAGGCGTGAACATATCGGCCACATTGGAAGATCTGCTAAAGGTATCTGGCGTGGGCAGCGGCGTGTTCGATGTGGTGTTCCAGATGATTGACTCCATCTACGACATCGTCATGGCCTCCGGCATCCAGATCATCGTGTTCCTGTCCGGCCTGCAGTCCATCTCCCCCTCCCTGTACGAGGCGGCTGATGTGGAAGGATGCTCCGGCTGGGAAGCCTTCTGGAAGATCACTTTCCCCATGGTTTCTCCCCTGCTGCTGGTCAACTGCATCTATACCATTATCGACTTCTTCATGAAGAATGATAACTCGGTTATGGAGCTGATTTACGATGTGACATACCAGGACTTCAAGTTCGGTGTGTCCGCAGCCATGAGCTGGCTGTACTTTGGCATCGCACTGGTGTTCATTGGCATCAGTTCCTTCATCATTTCCAAGGCGGTGAAGTCTTATGAGTAAAAACAATACCGTATTCATCGGTAAAAACAAGAGCTTCTGGGATCGCAACCGCCGTAGCGAAGGATATCTGCTCAAGCGCGAAAGCAAGCGTATCGCCATCTCCATCTTCCGCGCTTTGCTGATGTTCGGCCTGTGCTTCCTGATCATTCAGCCGATGCTGATGCGCTTCTCCACCGGCTTTATGGCCGAATCCGACCTGTATGATTCCACCATCACCCTGGTGCCCCGGCACCTGACCCTGGATAACTACAGGATCGTTTTCGACCTGACGGACATGCCGCGCTCTATGCTGAACACCCTGTGGATTTCCCTCATGGTGTCCGTGCTGCAGGTCATCTCCTGCACACTGGTGGCCTACGGCTTCGCTCGTTATGAATTCCCGCTGAAGAAGTTCTGGTTCGCCTGCGTTATCATGCTGATCATCGTTCCCCCGTCCACCATCCAAACGGCCCTGTACATGAACTTTGCCAACTTCGACCTGTTCGGCCTCATCACGCTGTTTGGCGGCAAGCCCATCAACCTGCGCACCTCCATCGCCCCCTACCTGATGATGTGCCTGACCTGCATGGGCCTGAAGGACGGCCTGTACATCTTCATGCTGCGCCAGTACTTCAAGGGTGTGCCGGACAGCCTGGAGGAAGCCGCTTTTGTTGACGGCTGCAGCACCCTCCGCACTTTTACGCAGATTATGCTGCCTGATGCCATGCCCACCATCGCCAGCTGCTTCCTGTTCTCCTTCGTGTGGCAGTGGACTGACCTGTTCTACTCCCGCAACTTCATCCAGGGCAGCTACTCTGTTTACTCCATCAACCTCAGCTCAATCGTCAGCCGCATGGGCCGCTACTTCTCTGCTGATGCCAGCAAGGCCGTTGTTGTGCCCAATGCCCGGCAGCAGCAGCTGATTTCCATCGGCGTGCTGGTGTGCTGCATTCCGCTGATTATCCTGTACTGCTTCACCCAGAAGGCCTTTGTGCAGTCCCTGGCCATGACGGGCAGCAAGGAGTAAACAAGTAACCATTCGGAAAATATACACAAAATGCCCTTGTCTTTTGGGCAGAATTAGTGTATAATAATCAAGTACTCATGGTCAGGTTACACAAAGCATATCGAACCTATACGGGTGGCAAGGTATTTGCCCTTCACCTGTATGGAAATAAAAAAGGAGGAACCCATCAATGAAGAAACTGGTTGCTCTGTTGCTGGCTGCCATGATGCTCCTGGCGAGCGTTGCGGCTCTGGCAGAAACTCCCGAAGGCTACCCCGAAGTCGTGGAATCCATGATTCAGGCAGAGCCCATCACCCTCACCATTTACGACTACTGGTCTGGTAACGGCGACCGCGTCGCTGAACCCGACGAGCAGACCCAGCTGACCTATGACTATCGCGACTGGATTGAAGCTACCTATAATGTGAAAATCCAGCAGATGCAGGGCGGCGACTGGGGCACCTGCGCCGAAGAAATGATCAACTTCACCTCCGCTCCCGATGGTAGCCTGCGCGCTTACATCATCGAGCCCGGTAAGGTTGGCTCCCTGGTGAACAACGGCGTTGCTGCTTCTTGGGGTGACTATGATCTGTCCGCTGAGAAGTGGAACCAGGCTAGCATCAACATGTGGAAGAAGGACGGCAATGTGTATGGCGTGTCCACCGGTGCTCACGAGCCCCGCGGCCTGCTGTATTTCAACAAGCGCGTCCTGGAAGAAGCTGGCATTGACTGGAACACCATCTACGATATGCAGGCTGCTGGCACTTGGACCTGGGCTAAGCTGGAAGAAATGGTTAAGACCCTGACCCGCGACGTGGACAACGACGGCGTGAACGATATCTGGGGTCTGGTTGGCTCTGCTGACGACCTATTCTGCATGGCCGTGTTCACCAACGGCGGCACCTTCTTCGACTATGATGCCGAAGGCAAGCTGCAGCCCACCATGAACAGCGATGCTACCATCAACGCTCTGAACTGGTCCCGCGATATTTACAACACCTATTGGATGCCCACTCCCGAAGGCGCCAACTGGGACTGGTACAAGGAGCAGTGGAAGACCGGCAACATCGGCTTCTATTGCTACCAGGCGTACGGCGGAATTTCCGACAACGAAACCTATGAGCTGGTCGACATGGAAGACGAGTATGGCATCGTTGCATTCCCTGTGCCTAACGAGGGTGACAACTACATTACCACCGTTTCTGAGAACATCACTTTGATCCCCAACGTGTACGATGCCGAGACCGTGAAGAAGATTTGCTTCTTCATCGATCTGTGGACCAACGATGCCCCCGGTGTTGATGCAGGCGATGCCTGGATTGGTAACAAGTACAACTGCACCGACGAGCGCGGTATCGATGAGACCTATGCTATGCTGCGTCAGGCCTCTCACGGCATTGCCAACCTGGTTGTGAAGCTGGGCACCCAGAACGACATCCTGGGCGAGTCCCTGCTGTGGAACCTGGGCGCCAACACCCCCGCTGAGCTGATCGAAGCTGGCATGCCCGCTTGGCAGGCTTATTGCGACACCTTCAACGCGAAGTAATCAGCTTTTGCAAAACGAACGAATCAAACGATTTGTTCCGGCCGCTGCTTCACCGCAGCGGCCTTTTTCTGTCCTCCCCTACCCCGTTATTTCCATCATCACCCCAGCATTTCCACCCACTGCCAGCATAAACCCTCCCATGCCCTCCATACTATGGTTGAAAAGTCAATCAAAAGGGAGGCAACCAACGTGCGAGCAACTGGCATTGTGCGCAGAATCGACGAACTTGGCCGCGTGGTCATCCCCAAAGAAATCCGCAGAACCCTGCGTATCCGCGAGGGCGACCCGCTGGAAATCTACACCGACAGGGACGGCGAGGTGATCCTGAAGAAGTATTCCCCCATCGGAGAGATGCAGTCCTTCGCTAAGGACTACACCGAGTCCCTGTTCCGCTCTTTGGGGCATATTGCCTGCATTGTGGACAGGGATCAGGTGGTGGCAGCCAGCGGCGTCAGCAAAAAGGAACTGTGGGACAAGCCCATCAGCCACGACCTGGAAACCGCCATCGCCAACCGGCAGACCGTGGCCATCAACCGCAACCTAGGCGGCAAAACCGTGGCCATCACCAACGAGGAGGACGCCCAGGGCTACACCGCTCAGGTCCTTTCCCCCATCATTGCCGATGGCGAGGCCATTGGTGCGGTGCTGCTGCTCAGCCGGGAGCAGGGTGCCCGCATGGGCGACACCGAGCTGAAGGTGGCAGAAACCGCCGCAGGTATTGTGGGCCGGCAGATGGAACAGTAAGCGCTCTTTTCCTCCGTGAATTCGGAGGAATTTTTCTTTTCCCTTCCCCATGGCTGAAAAACATGCTATAATAGGTTCATTCTGTGGCATGGAGGAATGAACATGGTCAGGCTGCTGGATACTACCCTGCGGGACGGTGCACAGGCGGAAGGCATCACCTTCTCCCTGGATGACAAGCGCCGCATTGCACAGGCCCTGGACGAGCTGGGCGTTGGGTACATCGAGGCCGGAAATCCTTCTGCCAACCCCAAGGATGCTGCGTTTTTCGCCCAGGCCGCCGGTATGGGGCTGCGCCAGGCAAAGCTGGTGGCTTTCGGCTCCACCATCCGCCCCGGTGAAAAGCCGGAGGACAGCACCGGGCTGGCAGCACTTCTTGCCAGCGGCGCCGGCATCGTCACCCTTTTCGGCAAGTGTTCCGTGCTGCATGTGGAGCAGGTGCTCCGCTGCACCAGGGAGGAAAACCTGCGGCTCATCCGCGAAAGCATCGCTTATTTAACAGCCAACGGCCTGGAAGTCTGGTTTGATGCGGAGCACTTCTTCGATGGTTATAAGGCCGATGCAGCCTACGCCACGCTCTGTCTGCTGGCCGCTGTGGACGGCGGTGCTGCCACCCTGACCCTTTGCGACACCAATGGCGGCACCATGCCGGAGGAAATCAGCACCATTGTCAAAGCGGTTCACCAGCAGCTCCGTGTGCCCCTGGGCATCCACTGCCATAACGATTGCGGCCTGGCCACAGCCAGCTCCCTGGCAGCAGTGCAAGCCGGTGCAGAGATCGTCCAGGGCACCATGGGTGGCGTAGGCGAGCGCTGCGGCAATGCTGACCTTTCCACCCTGATTCCCCTGCTGGAGATGAAGCTCCACCGGCCTTGCCTGCCGGAAGGCCGCCTGCCCATGCTGACCCACACCGCCCGCTTTGTGGCAGAGGTGATGAACCTTTCACCCAACGAGCGTGCACCCTTTGTGGGCCACGCGGCCTTTGCCCACAAGGGCGGCATGCACATTGACGGTGTGCTGAAGCATGCACCCTCCTTCGAGCAGATTCCGCCGGAGAGCGTGGGCAACCAGCGCCGTTTTCTCATCAGCGACCAGGCAGGCCGCGCCGGCGTGTATGCCCGGCTCAGCCGTATCCTGCCCGATGTACCCCGGGACAGTGCTGACATGGCCCGGGTCATCACCCGGCTGAAGGAAAAAGAAGCCCGGGGGTATACCTACGAGAATGCGGACGGCTCCTTTGCCCTGATGGCCCTGGACACCCTGGGCCGGCGGCCCAAGTTCTTTGAAGTAGTGGACTTTCATGTGCTGTGCCAGAGTCCCTTCAACGCCACCCAGGTAACCAAAAGCGCCCAGGCCTATGTGAAGGTCAGCGTTGGGGGCCGGGAAGGCATCAACGCCGCCGAGGGTGACGGCCCTGTGAACGCCCTGGACATCGCCCTGCGCAAAACCCTGGCGGACTTCTATCCTGCCATCAGCCACATGCGGCTGAAGGATTTCAAAGTGCGCGTGCTGGACATGGGCGGCACTGCCTCCACTGTTCGCGTGTCCATTGAATCCACCGATGGTCAGCATGTCTGGTCCACAGTGGGCGTTTCCAGCAACATTATTCAGGCCTGCCTGAAGGCCCTGGTAGACTCCATCGACTTCATGCTGACCTATCATGGAAACTAAAGGCTTTTGTAACAATTATTTGTCTGAAACTTATTGGATTCGTTACAATTTTCTTGGAAGAATACCGGGAGGGACTTCGTTATTATGGATGGAAGAACCATTCGGGCGGTACTCCGCCGCCTGCAGGGCCTGTGCATCCGCTCCGCCCTGGCAGAAGAGGGTGAGAACGTGCAGGCAGCTTCCCCCCGCGACCCCATGGCGTACTTTGAGGAGCTTTATGAAAAGTATGCAACGGATGTTCTGCGGGTATGCTATTTCTACCTGGGTGACAGGCACAAGGCCGAGGATGTGTGCCAGGATGTGTTTGTGCGCCTGATCACCAACGCTCCCGACCTGCAGGAAGGCCGTGAAAAGGCCTGGCTGCTGAAAGTTGCCCTGAACCGCTGCCGTGACCTGTGGCGTGGCGCATGGCTGAAGCGTGTGGTGCTTGGCTCCCCTGCCTTCGAATTGGTTCCCGCCCCGGACGAGTTTGGCCGCCTGGCCGAACAGGAGGAAATTATGCAGGCGGTCAACCAGCTGCCCGCCACCTTCAAGGAGGTTATTCTGCTGCACTACTACCAAGGCTTCGGCATCTCCGAGATTGCCGAAATGATGGAACTGCCCGAGGGAACTATTTCCTCCCGCCTGAGCCGCGGACGCAAAAAGCTCGAAACCATTCTGAAAGGAGGCGATGCCCGGTGAAGCGCCTTGAACAGCTGCCCGACATTACCGAAAAAGCTCTCGGTGGACTGACCGCCGGGCAAAACCTGAAGCTCCGCATTGAAAAAGCTGCCCGCAACCCCGAACCCCAGCGCCGCCCTGCTGCCGCCTGGGTGCCCGCCCTGTGCTGCGCACTGGTGCTGGCCCTGGCCCTGGGCGTGGGGCTCCCCGGCCTGAACAGCGAACCCGGACAGCAGCTGATTGCCAGCCAGCCAGCCGGCGCGCCCACTGCCGGCACCGAACGCAGCCTGCTGGACCTGGACAACGATGTGACCATCCGCAAAAGCTCCGCTGTGCCCGGCTACCGCAGCATCTGGGCCAAGGGCGATGGCGGCAGCTTTCCGCTGATTGGCATTGAGGGCCGGTACTACCGCATGCTCACCAGTCCTGCTTCCGTCAGCAGCAGCCTGCTGGGCGCCAGCGTGGGCACCGTGGCTGAGTTTACCACCGAGCCTTCCCTCTCCGGCACGGATGTGATCCTTTCCAACATCGCTGCCCAGAACAGCGAAGTCTACGCCATTTCCGGCATGGGCGGCACCCTGGTGGCAGCCCAGGTGGATGGTGAATACCGCCTGTTCCAGCGGGTCAGCTTCAACGGCAGCGCCCTTCGCGGCAGTGAAGGCCTGGCGGACACCCTGCAAATTGCCGGGCACATCATCAGCATGGAGCTGAGCGATGTGGGCATCATCAGCGATGCTTCCACCTGTGAAAGTCTGTTTGCCACCCTGACCTCCGCCGCCAGCTACGAGAGCAGCGGCTCCATCAGCGGCAAGCAGTCCCTGCTGATTACCCTTGACAGCGGCCTGACCGTACAGCTGTCCGTCAAGAACGACAAGCTCTCCGCCTGCGGCACCTGGAGCTGCCCAGAGTTCTTCGAGGCATTCTCCGCCGCCGTACAATAGGCTGCAACACAAAAGGAGCGACCGCGCTGGCCGCTCCTCTTTTTGTATTTGCCTATCAACCCAGGTGCTTCTTCAGCGTTGCCCGCACTGCACCGGTGCCGGCAAGCTCCTCCATCAGCAGCGCCTCCACCTTGTCCGCCAGGCCTGCCTTGTACAGGTCAACACCGAACAGCACAGGATTCGACAGAATTCCCTGCAGGTGCCCCTTGGCGCTCTCCGGCTGGCCCAGCTTCACGCCTGCCAGCTGGCTCTGCAGCTGCTCCAGCAGCGGATCGGAGGACACGGGCATGGGGTTGCCTTCATCATCCACCGCCAGCAGATACCGCAGCCAGCCCGCCAGCACCAGGGGAATGGCAGTCAGGTCGGCAGGGTTTCGGGAAGCATCCGCCATGTAGCTCTTGATGGTTTCGCCAAAGCGGATGGCAATCTTCTGGGAGGTGTCCGTGGCAATGCGCTGGGGGTTATCGGGGATGAAGGGATTGGGCAGCCGCTGCTCCACCACTTCGTCAATGAACGCCTTGGGGCTGATGATGCCCGGGTCGGTCACCACAGGCAGGCCTTCCACATAGCCAATGGTTTTCACCAGCTTCACCAGCTGCTCATCCTTCATTTCAGCAGCAATAGAGTTATACCCCAGCAGGCAGCCATACACCGCCAGGCCCGTGTGCAGGGGGTTCAGGCAGGTGGTAACCTTCATGCGCTCGGTCATGTTCACGGTATCCCGGTTGGTCATGTACACGCCGGCCTTTTCCAGCGGCGGACGACCGTTGGGGAAGCGATCCTCCACCACCAGGTACTGGGGCGCTTCCGCATTAACGAAAGGTGCAATGTAGGTGTTCTTGCCGGTAATCACCGGCGCCATGCCCTCCACGCCGGCGTCGGTCAGCTGCTTTTCAATCACCTCGGCAGGCCTGGGGGTAATCTTGTCAATCATGCTCCAGGGGAAGGACACACGGCTTTCATCCGCCACATAGTCCACAAAATCAGCAGACACCAGTCCCCTGTCCGCCCAGGCCTTGGCCATGGTCAGCACGGAGGAGCGCAGCTTTTCGCCGTTATGGGAGCAGTTGTCCATGCTCACCATGGCAATGGGTGCGCCGCCCGCCTGGAACCTGGCCCACAGCATGGCAGCCACGCAGCTCATGGCGTGCCGGGGTGCCGCTGGGCCGTTGTCCATGTCCGCCAGCACCACAGGCAGCATATCGCCGTGCATGTTCGTCAGGGCATATCCCTTTTCCGTAATGGTGAAGGACGCCATCTGCAGGCCGCTGTGCTCAAAGCAGCGCTTCAGCTCGCCCCATGCCGCCGGGTTGGAGGCATCCGCCGCCAAGCCCTGAGCAATGGAGGCAATCACCTCTTTGCGGGTGGAGCCATCGGGCATCAGGGTGACCATCAGGGTCATGCTGTCATGCGGGTTGTAAATCTTCTCAATGATGTCGTAGTCGAAGGTTTCCGCTGCCACAATGCCGCTGCGGGCCATGCCGTTTTCCAGCAGATGCTGCTGCAGCGCCGCAATAAATCCGCGGAAGATGTTTCCTGCACCAAAGTGTACCCACACGGGATGCTCCCGGGTATAGTCCGCCATCTGCTTCCAGTCGTATTTGGGCAGGGAAATGCCTGCCGCTGCAAAGGCCGCTGTATCCTGCAATCCTTCATAGGAGAGCTTCATTTTTCCGGCACTTCCTTTCACTTTGCACCCTTTGTTTTGCACAGGGCTTCCCACAGGCCATTCAGGTAGGCAACACCCAGGGCTCGGTCATACAGGCCATAGCCGGGCCGGCCCTTTTCGTCCCAGATCATGCGCCCATGGTCGGGACGGATGTAGGTATCCGGGCAGGTATCATAAATAGCCTCCATAATGGCATACATATCCAAATCGCCGGTGGAGGACAGGTGCGCCGCTTCCCGGAAGTGCCGGTAGCCCAAAAACTTCACATTCCGCACATGCACCGCGCCAATGCGATCCATCTCGCCAAAGTGGCGGATGATGGCAGGAATGTCGTTCTCCGGGTTGGAGCCAAGGGAGCCGGTGCACAGGCACAGGGTATTCGCAGGGCTGTCATGGAGCTTGATAATCTTGTCAAAGTCCTCCTGGCTGTGGGCAATGCGGGGCAGGCCGAAAATGGGCCAGGCCGGATCGTCCGGGTGGCAGGCCATGCGCACGCCCACTTCCTCGCACACGGGAATCACCTTGTCCAGGAAATACTTGTAGTTCTCCCGCAGCTTGTCCGGGGTCATGCCTTCATACTGCTTCAGGGTGGTTTCCAGCAGGGCCAGGCGCTCCGGTTCCCAGCCGGGCAGGGAGAAGCCCTGGGAATCCTCTGCCGTGCGGCGGACAATCTCCATGGGGCCCATTTCGCCCAGGTCGGCCTCGTTGAAATACAGGCTGTTGGAGCCGTCCTCCTCAATCACCCGGGCCAGGTCGGTGCGCAGCCAGTCGAACACGGGCATGAAGTTGTACACAATCACCTTCACCCCGTACTTGGCCAGGGTGCGGATGGTGGAGCAGTAATTCTTAATGTATTCATCCCTGGTGGGCAGGCCCATCTTGATGTCCTCATGGACGTTCACGCTTTCCACAACCTCCAGCTCCAGGCCGTGGGCGTGCACATAGTCCACCAACTCCCGCACTTCATCCTCGGGCCAGTCCACCCCGGCAGGCTTGTCCAGCAGGCCCATCAGGCCGGTCATGCCGGGAATCTGCTTCACATACTTCAACGGAATCGGGTCAGCATCCTTGCCATACCAGCGGAAAGTCATTTTCATATGCGCATACCTCCATCTCTTTTCCAGGTGAAAACGCTCAGGTGTATTATACCTTTTCGCCGCGCAGAAGTCAACGCAGACACTTCTTTCCTCTCTGATTGTTTTCTCTATGCTTGCACCGCTTCCGCGCTTGTGGTAAAATAGGCTGGAGCACACTGGAAAGGGAGGATCCGACATGAGTGCAACAGCCACATTCAAGTGCCCGGGGTGCGGCGGATATCTGGAATTTGACCCGGAGGGACAGCGGTTTCTCTGCCCCTATTGCGGTGCATCCTTTAGTGATGAGCAGCTCCGCCAGCAGTCCGCCGCCAAGGAGGAAGCATCCCGCGGCGCAAACCTGCGCAGCTACCATTGCCAGAGCTGCGGCGCAGAGATTGTGACGGACGACACCACCGCCGCCACCCGCTGCTACTTTTGCCATAGTCCCGTGGTACTGACTGACCGGCTGACCGACAGCTTCCGCCCGGATGGGGTTATACCCTTCCAGCTGGACAGGCAGGCCGCAGAGGAAAAATTCAGCGCCTTTGTGAAAAGCAAGCACTTCATTGATAAGGAATTCTTCACTCCCCAGCAGATGGAGGACTTCAGCGGCGTGTACTACCCCTATTGGATGGCGGATATCGAAGGCGAAGGCCGCCTGGACGGCACAGGCACCCGGGTCACGGTGCACCCGTCCTCCGGCAAAACCGTTACCATCACCCGCTATTTCGATGTGCAGCGGGAAGGGAAAATCAGCATCCGCAACCTGGTTCGCAAGGCGCTTTCCAAGGCGGATGCCAAGCTCAGCGATGGCATTCACCCCTACGACCTGAGCCAGGAAAAGCCCTTTTCCATGGGGTATCTCAGCGGCTTTCTGGCGGAGAAGCGGGATGTGGAAGCCAGCGATGTGCAGCCGGACATGCTTCAGGAGGCCCAAGGCTATGCCCGCAGCATGCTGACCACCTCTGACGAGTATGACACCCTGAAGGGCGAGGCAACCTTCCGCCCCACCCGCACACGCATGCGCTATATGCTGCTGCCCGCCTGGGTGCTGACCTACAAGGGCGGCGCCAATGGCGAGCCTTATTACTACATGATGAACGGCCAAAACGGTGCCGTCTGCGGCAGGCTGCCCCTGAAAAAAGGCAAACTGGCCCTGTGCAGTGCGCTGGTAGGCCTGGGCGTGTTCGTCCTGCTGTGTCTGGGAGGTGCGTGGGCATGGTAAAACGTATGCTCTGCCTGGTAGCAGCGGTGCTGCTGCTTCCCTGCCTGGCGCTGGCCAGCACACAGGTGGTGGACGATGCCGGGCTGTTCTCCGCCGATGAAATCAGCCGTATGGAAGACATCATCCAGCGGATTGCGGATGAATTCCAGATGGACGTGGTGGTGCTTACCACCTATGACGTGCCCGAAACCTACAGCGATGCACCCATCCAGAATTATGCCGACCTGTACTACGAGAATGGCGGCTTTGGCCTGGGCGATGACAGTGCCGGCCTGCTGTACATGATCGACATGACCAACCGGGCGCCCTGCATCTCCACCAGCGGCGTGATGATCGACTTCATCACCGACAGCCGCCTGGAGGACCTGTTCGATGCCAGCGCCGATTACCTGTCCATGGGCCAGTATGGTCAAGCTGCCATCAAACTGCTGAACCGGCTGGAGGACTTTCTGGAGGAAGGCCTGGTGGAAGGCTCCTTCCGCTACGATGCAGAAACCGGCAAGCGCCTTTCCGGCCTGTACAACAAACTGACCGAGGATGAAACGATGCTGGCTGCCGTAAGCGGCGCAGCGGTGGCGCTGTTCATGTATTTTTACGTCAGCAGCTGCTATAACCTGAAGGGCAGCACCTATTCCTACGACCGCAGCGCCAACACGGATTGCGAAATCACCAGCGCCAAGGAGCGTTTCCTGCGGGAAACCCGGCGGGTTGTTCGTCACGATTCCAGCGGCGGCGGGCCGCGCAGTGGCGGCGGTGGCAACGGCAGCGCCGTGCATACCTCCTCCAGCGGCGGTTTCCACGGCGGCGGCGTGGGCAAGCGCTTCTAAGCATTGCCAGTCTTTTTCGCAGCTCCTTTGCATATACTGGCCCTATGTCAGTACAGCAAAGGAGCTGTTTTGCATGATTGAGAACGCCATCATTCTGGCAGGCGGCGAGGGTCGCCGGCTTCGCCCGCTGACGGAGCAGCGCCCCAAACCCCTAATGCCGCTGCTGGGCCAGCCTGTTATGGGATACACCCTGCGGCTTCTGCGCCGGCACGGTATTCCCCATGCCACGGTCACCCTGTGCTATCGGGCCCAGGACATCATCCGCGCTCTGGGGGATGGTTCCTCCTACGGCGTTTCACTGGCCTACCAGGTGGAGGAGCAGCCCCGGGGCACTGCCGGCAGCGTGAAGGATGCTGCGCAGGGCATGACCGGCACCGTGCTGGTGCTTTCAGGAGATGTCCTGACCGACGCCGACCTGACGGGCCTGTACACCCGCCACCGGGCCAGCGGTGCCGCCATCAGCATGGCAGTGAAGCGGCTGCCCTGCGCCGAGGGTCTGGGCGTTTGCGATACGGATGCGGCCTTCCGCGTCACCGCTTTTCATGAAAAGCCCGATCCGCCGCCGCAAAATGCCCTGGTCAACACCGGCATATACTTCATGGAGCCGGAAGCGCTGGCCCTGATTCCATCCGACGGACCGGCGGACATCGCCCGGTATCTGCTGCCCATGCTGCTGTCTGCCGGCATGCCCGTTCAGGCCTTGGAGATGCACGCCTACTGGCAGGACATTTGCAGTCCCCAGGCCTATGCCCAGGCCCAGCAGGACATGCTTGCCGGCCTGGTGGCAGTACAGGTGCCCGGCAAGCGGGCAGGTGCCGCCATTATGGGGCAAGGGTGCACCATCGCCCCGGATGTCCGCATGACAGGCCGCTGCTACATTGGCGATCATGCCCAGGTGGACTCAGGCGCCGTGCTGGGCCCGGGAACGGTGCTGCTCTCCGGCGTGCATGTGGGCAGAAGCGCCCGGCTGGAAAACGCCTGCCTGTGGGAAAACGCCTGGGTTGACAGCGGCTCCATCCTGAAAAACGTGGTGGTCATGCCCCGGAACGGTCACACCAGCCTACAAAGGATCGTCCCCTGCCGCCCAGTGTAATTTTTCATCAAGCGCTTGACAGCCGGGCTGCAACCGCATATAATGTTTTCAGGCGCTCCTGGGATGCGCGACAGCGTTCCGGTTGTTCCCCGACATTTCATAAATGGAGTCCGGGTCCAAGTATAGCAATGTCATGCCCCCGTTCTTGAACGCCAGGGGACGGCAGAAACTATCGGCAGGACACCAGCCTGCTTACCAGAGCGGGTGAAAATTCGGGCGCATCGGCATCCTGGGGCATCATTTTTGCAATTGAAAACCCTCCGCATGATTGCTTGCATGCGGAGGGTTTTTCATTGCTTATTCTGTTCCTTTGCCGCAGACGCAATCGCGTACACCAGCACAGCTGCCGCCAGCAGCCCAGCTGCGATCCACAGCCAACCGGTGGAAAGCGCAGATTCCAGCGCCATCACAGCAAACAGCGCCGCAATCATGGCAAACGCAATGCCTGACTGCCGGTAATGGAGCTTTTTGTCCATGGTTTCACGTTCCCATTTGCTTGCCCAGATATAGGCGTTGTTAAACAGGAAGCCGCGTTCCCTAAAATGCATTACGCTGATGACCGCACATACAGCCGCCAGCAATCCGCAAACAACGGCACAGATCATCATGCGTTTCCGCTCCTTTCCGGCATCGTTCCCTTGGGATACGCACCCAACAGGCGAATTTCCCGGGTATAAGGTCTGGCATCCTCCATGGCACGGTGCAGGTGGGCATGATCCATCTTCCCCTCGAAATCCGCAGAGAAGAAGTACGCAAAGGTGGTGTCCGGCAGCGGGCGGCTCTCAATGCGGGACATGTTCAGCCCGCTTTTCGCAAAGGATTCCAGCACCCGCACCAGTGCACCCACCTGGTTGTTTACCGTAAACACCACCGTGGCCTTGCTGGGCGTGCCCAGAGGCTCTTCCTCCCTGGAAAGAATGAAAAACCTGGTGGTGTTCATGTCCGATGTTTGAATATCCCGCTGCAGAACTTCCAGCCCGAAAACCTTCGCAGCTTCCTCGCTGGCAATAGCAGCGCAGGCCTTGTCCCCTTTCTCCGCCACTTCACGGGCGCTGATGGCCGTGTTGCCCGAGGGGATCAGCGTCACCCCTGACAGGGTCGCCAGAAAAGCATCACACTGGGCAATGGCCTGGGGATGGGAGGATATTTGACGGATGTCCGGCAGTTTTGCTCCCGGCAGGCCCAGCAGCTGGTGGCGCACAGCCTTCATGGTTTCGCCCACAATGTGCAGGGGGAGCTTTTCCAGGATGGAATAGGTGGGCAGCACCGCACCGGCAAAGGAGTTCTCCACCGGCAAAAGTGCATAGTCCGCCGCACCGTCCACCACTGCCTGTGCCGCCTCTGGAAAGGTGGAATAGCCCACGCACATCCCGTTGGGAAAGGCCTCCTGGGCCGCGCCGGCGGAAAAGCTGCCGCTGGTGCCCGGGTAGGCAATCACTTCACGCATGCTTGCCGCTCCTTCCATAGCTCCATCATGCCAATAGCCGCTACGGCCTCCACCACAGGCACCGCACGGGGCAGAATGCACGGGTCGTGCCTGCCATGGATGCTGATCCGGGCATTCTCGCCCTTTTGCAGGGAAACCGTTTCCTGGGGCTGCCCAATGGACGGCGTGGCGCGGACAGCGCAGCGGAAAACCACCGGCATGCCGTTGGTAATGCCGCCCTGCACGCCGCCGGAATGGTTGCTGGCGGTGACAACGCGCCCATCCTCCATGCGGAAGGGATCATTGGCCTGGCTGCCCCTGAGGGTCGCAAAGCCGAAACCTTCGCCAAACTCCACGCCCTTCACTGCCGGTATGGCAAACAGCAGGTGGCTGAGCACGCTCTCCACGCTGTCAAAAAAGGGCGCGCCAAGGCCCGCAGGCAGGCCGGAAATCATGCACTCAATCACCCCGCCGATGGAGTCCTGCTCCCGGGCGGCGCGGAGCGCTTCTTCTTCCATGGCCTGTGATATACCGGGCAGAATGCAGGGCAGGTGCATGGCCTTCAGGGCAGCGGCGTCGGCAGCAGGAGTGTCCATCAGGCTGGCGTCCTTCACGCTGCCCAGCTGCTGAATGTGGCTGATGATGCCCACGCCCTGCTTTTCCAGCCACTGGCTGCACAGGGCGCCGGCAAACACCACAGGTGCCGTAAGCCTGCCGCTGAAATGCCCGCCCCCGCGCCAATCCTCAAAGCCAAAGTACCGCACATGCCCGGTGTAGTCCGCGTGCCCCGGACGCAGCAGGTCAACCCCCGGACCATAGTCGGCTGAGCGGGTGTTGGTGTTGCGGATGATGGCGCAAATGGGCTGGCCCGTGGTGCGTCCCTCCAGCACACCGGAGAGAATCTCCGGCATGTCCGCTTCCTTGCGCGGGGTGGTCAGGCTGCTTTGCCCGGGGGCGCGGCGGCGCATTTCCGCCATCACCCGGGCCATGTCAATGGGCATGCCTGCGGGAAAGCCGTCCATGGTGATGCCAATGGCTTCCCCATGGCTTTGACCAAACAGGGACAGCCGCAGATGCTGACCAAAGAAGCTGCTCATTTCGCAACGCCTCCCAGTGCTTCATACACCTGTAAAAATCCGGGCCAGGATTTGCTCAGCGCTTCCACGCCAGTCACCGTCACCGGGTTTTTGCAGCGGGTTGCCGCCAGGGCAGCCAGCATCACCATCCGATGGTCGTTCCAGCCGTCCACCGTCACGCCGCCGCGAAGGCTTTCCATGCCGGTGATCACCATGTCGTCGCCCTCCACGCGGGCCTTGCCGCCCAGCTGATTCAGCATGTCCACCGTGGCGGTCAGCCGGTCGCATTCCTTCATCCGCAGGCGTCCGCAGCCCTTCAGCCGGCTTTCGCCCTTTGCCAGCTGGCAGGTCAGGGCCAGCACAGGGGCGATGTCCGGGCAGTTGTGCATATCCAGCACGGAACCGTGGAGCATATCCGCCGCAACGCCAATGCCTGCAGCCGTTTCCTGCACCCGGGCACCCAGCGCAGAGAGATGCTCCAGCACCGCCCGGTCGCCCTGGGTGGTGTTTGGCGCAAGGCCCGTCACCGTCACATCGTGGCCCAGGGCACCTGCACACAGCATCACCGCCGCCTGGGAGTAGTCGCCCCCCAGCCTGCCGCTTTGGGCCTTGTACTGCTGATGGCCGGGAATCCTCCAGGCAAACGCCCCGGTTTCCTCCACGGTAATGCCGCTGCTTTCAAGGGCCTCCAGGGTCATGCGGATGTACCCCACCGATTCCACCGGCGGCATCACCGTCAGGGTTGAGTCCCCTTCCAGCAGGGGCAGCGCAAACAGCAGCCCGGAAACAAACTGGCTGGACACATTGCCCGGCAGCACATAATGGCCCGGCTCCAACGCTCCGCGAACAAAAAGCTCCGCCGCGCAGTCCGCGCCCACACCCATCCGCCACATAACACCCCGGGGGACGAACAGATCCCGGTACACCTCCATGGGCCGCTTGCCCAGCTGACCGTGCATGCGGAAGGTAGCGCCGCCCGTCAGGCTCAGGGCAATGGGCACAAAAAAGCGCAGGGTGGAGCCGCTTTCCCCGCAGTCCATCACGGGCTGTCCATCCTTGGGCGTGCCGCCGCGCAAGGTCAGCCGGGTACCATCTGCGGTGATGCCGGCATTCAGCGCCTGCAGGCAGCGGATGGTTGCCTCCGTATCAGCCGAGGGCATAAAGCCATCCAGCACGGTTTCCCCCTGGGTCAGTCCGGCACAGATCAGCCGGCGGTGCGCCTCGGATTTGCTGGCGGGAGCAGCCATGCTGCCAGCCAGGTGAGCGGGATAAAAAATCTTGTCCATGCAAACTCCATGGGCGGCAAAAGCCGCACGAAAAATAGTCAGGCCTGTACAGCCTTTCATCCATCATACCACACCCGGGCGGAAAACGGTTGTTTTCTTCCTGTACAAAAAAACGGCCTGCCAAGGCAAGCCGCAGAAAACATCAGTCGTTCAGGTTGATTCTCTTCCGCATGCTGGCGCAGGCAGCGCAGCCGCCATCGCCGGTTTCACGCAGGGAGGCAGGCAGCGCATCGCCCACTTCCTTCATGGCCAGCAGTACCTCGTCCGGGGGTATGGGGCAGGCAATGCCGGAAAGCACCATGTCCGCCGCGGTGAACGCCACACCGGAGGAGCCTACATTCCTGTACACGCAGGGTACCTCCACCAGGCCGCCCACAGGGTCGCACACAAGCCCCAGAAGGTTCATGATAGCAAACGCCGCCGCGTCTGCGCACTGCTGGGCGCTGCCACCCTCCAGGAAGGTCAGCGCCGCCGCCGCCATGGCAGCAGCGGAACCGCACTCCGCCTGGCAGCCGCCTTCCGCGCCGGAAATGCTGGCCTCCATGGCAATGGATTGTCCCACCGCTGCCGCCACAAACAGCGCATCCACCGCCTGTTCCTCGGCGATGCTTTTCTCCTCCATCATCGCCAGCACAGCGCCCGGCAGAATGCCGCAGGCACCCGCCGTGGGTGCCGCCACAATCTTCCCCATGCAGGCGTTGCACTCGGCGGTTGCCATGGCGTATACCTGGGCCTTGCCCAGCAGGCTTCCGCACAGCATGCCATCCTTCAGCCGCCGGAGAAACACCGCTGCTTGTCCGCCGCTGAGGCCGGACACGGAGCGCAGCTTTTCGTCCAGGCCTGACTGAACAGCCTCCTGCATGCAGTGCAGATGGCTGCGCATGATTTCCCGCACCTGTTGCTCCGTCATGCCGGTTTCCTGGGCCTGCAGGGATACCGCCGCCTGCGCCATGCTCCCCTGGCCCGCCAGGCGCACCCATTCGCTCAGTGTCAGATCCATCAGCAAGGCCTCCTTTTCAGGAATGTCACGCTGCGCACGGCATTCATCCGGCGGATGCTCTCCACCAGGGCGTCATCTGGCGCACCGTCCAGTTCCAGCACCATCATGGCATCGGCGCCGGCCTTGCGGCGGTATACCTGCATGGTGGCGATGTTGATGTTCTGTCCCGCCAGGGCGCCTGTCACCCCGGCAATCACCCCCGGCGCATCCGTCTGATGAATAATCAGCGTGTGCTCTTTGCCGGTAAAGTCCACGTTCAGGCCGTCCAGCCGGCGAATGGCAATGTTCCCTCCGCCCACCGAGGCGGCTTCCATGCTCAAATGCCTGCCGGTTTTGCCGGTCAGCTCCAGCTGTACCGTGTTGGGATGTGCCCCGCGGATGTTCACCGGATGGAAGTTCAGCGCCATTCCCGCATTTTCAGCAAGGTGCAGAGAATCCCGCAGGCGCAGGTCATCCACCGCCATGCCCATCAGCCCGCCTGCAATGGCACGATCCGTGCCATGACCCCGGTAGGTCTTGGCAAAGGAACCATGGAAGCCTATGTCCGCCGCCGCCACATCCTCGCCCAGCAGCAGCCGGGCCGTCAGCCCAATCCGCGCCGCACCAGCCGTGTGGGAGCTGCTGGGGCCAATCATCACCGGGCCAATCAGGTCGAATAAATCCATATGCTTCATCCTTTTGCTAGGGAAGTTCTTACGTTCCCCCATTGTACAACGGATGCACGCCCCGGTCAAGCGCGCCGGGCTGTATTTCTGCCAGGAAAAAAGCATTTTCCCCCTTGACGGCAGTACCCGGATATGCTATGATAAATATGGTTTTGAACAGCGTTCACGATTATGAACGGAGGGATGTTATGCAGGATGCAGCCAACCGGACGCTCCAGCGGGGCCTGTCCATTCTGGAGCTGCTCAGCGAGCATCCTGATGGACTGGAGCTGCACGAAATCGCCGCTGAACTGGCGCTGCCCAAGTCCACCGCCCATAACCTGGTGCAAACGCTGCTGACCCTGCGCTACATCCGCCTGACGCCTGCCAGCC
>CAYMOM010000002.1:0-52106 GCA_964391995.1 uncultured Faecalibacterium sp. | reverse complement strand
AGTTCGACGGCCTGACCCTGAACCTGACCTATGAGGGCGGCAGGCTGGTGCAGGCTGCCACCCGGGGCAACGGTGTGGTGGGCGAGGCCATTCTGCCCCAGGCGAAGACTGTCCGCGCCGTACCGCTGACCATACCCTATCAGGGTACACTGGAGGTGCAGGGGGAGTGCATCATGCGCCTGAGCACCCTGGAGAAGTACAACCAAACCGCCAGGGAACCACTGAAGAATGCCCGGAACGCCGCTGCCGGCGCCCTGAGGAACCTGGACCCGGCAGTGACGGCCTCGCGGCGGCTGGATGTGTTCTTCTACCAGGTGGGCACCATTGACCATCCGCCCTATACCACCCAGCCGGGTATGCTGGACTTTCTGCGGGAAAACGGCTTTCCCGTCAGCGATTATCTTGGCAAGCCCCAAAACCGTGATGAGCTGATTGCCTGCATCCACCAGATTGAGCAGGCCCGGGAAACCCTGGATTTCCTGATTGACGGCGTGGTGGTGAAAGTGGGGGACTTTGCTCTCCGGGAGCAGATGGGCTACACCGAGAAGTTCCCCCGCTGGGCCGTGGCCTATAAGTTCGAGGCGGAGGAAAGCGTCACCACCCTGCACCGGGTCACCTGGGAGCTGGGCCGCACCGGCAAGCTGACCCCCCTGGCTCACCTGGAGCCGGTGGATTTCTACGGCGTCACCGTCCGCAAGGCCACCCTGAACAACTGGGGGGACATCCAGCGCAAGCGTGTTGCCATTGGTGCACCGGTGTGGATCCGCCGCTCCAATGATGTGATTCCCGAAATCATGGGCCGTGTGGGCGAGCCGGCAGAAGGCGAAACGCCCATTGAAAAGCCATCCTGCTGCCCGGCCTGCGGTAGTGAGCTGGTGGAGCGGGGCGCGCACCTTTTCTGCATGAACAGGCAAACCTGCCGGCCGCAAGCAGTGGCGAGAATCAGCCATTTCGCCAGCCGCGACGCCATGGACATTGAAGGCTTTTCCGAAAAAACCGCGGAGCAGCTCTACGACCGGATGAACGTCCGCGACCCGGCTGACCTGTACCATCTTTCCATGGAGGATGTGCTGGAGCTGGATGGCTTTAAGGAAAAGAAGGCTGCCAACCTGATGGCGGCGCTGGAAAAAAGCAAGCACTGCACCCTGGATGCCTTCCTGTTTGCGGTGGGCATCCCCAACATAGGCCGCAAAACCGCCCGTGACCTGGCCAGCGCCTTCGGCACCCTGGAGAAGGTATCCGCCGCCACCCAGGAGGAACTGGTGGTTTTGCCGGATGTGGGCGACATTGTGGCCCAGAGCGTGGTGGAGTTCTTTTCCTTTGCGGAAAACCGCAGTATGATCGACCGCCTGCTGGGCATTGGCGTAACGCCCCAGGAGGCTGCCGGCAGGGCAGAGGGTGTTTTCAGCGGCAAAAGCATTGTGGTAACGGGCACGCTGCCCACCCTCAGCCGCAAGGAGGCGGAGGAACTGATCCGCCAGAACGGCGGTACGGCGGCGTCCTCCGTCAGCAAAAAAACCGCCTTCGTCGTTGCTGGCGAGGCGGCGGGAAGCAAGCTGACCAAGGCGGAAACCCTGGGCATTGAAGTGATTGACGAGGACGAACTGAAGCGCCGCTGCGGCCTTTAACGCCGGCGGGTGGCATAGGCAAAGGCGGCCTGGGCCGGGGAAGGTGCTGCTGCGGCATCCTCCTGGGGAATGTTCCGCTGGGCGTTTTCCAGCACATTCAGCAGCTGGGGTATCTGCCCGGAGCGGTAGTTGGGCAGCAGAAATGTGACAAACTTGATGGAGAACATGTCGCACACCACATAGTGCAGGTTGATTTCATCAAACAGCACAATGTACTGGGAAGCCACATCGTACAGGTATCCCTGGCGCTGCTCCAGGGAGCCTGTGCCCATGAAGAAATCCACAATCACATATTTGCCGATGTTCTCCTGCAGCACCTGCTGCATGGAGCCGGCAAAGCTCTCGGTGTTGAAGTTCTGGGCGGCGGGCACCTGAAAATCCACGCCTGTGCTGGTTTCGCTCATACAAACGCCTCCTTGATCCTTTTCTACGCCAGCCTATGCAGCAGCCTGCCGAATGATGAACCGAAAGAAGCGAATTTTGATGGAAGAAGCCTTTGTCACACGCACATGGATCGACATCGACCTGGACAAGCTGCTGGCAAACTACCGCACAGCATGCAGCCTGGCACCATCGGCAAGGGTGACCTGTGTGGTGAAGTCCAACGCCTATGGTCACGGTGCCGTCCGGGTGGCGCAGACCCTGCAGGAGAATGGGTGCACCAGCTTTGCCGTCAGCTGCGCCCGGGAGGCACTGGAGCTGCGCAGGCACGGCATCGCCGGCGAGATACTGGTGATGGGCCTGACGGAAAAGCCATACCTGGCGGAACTGATTCGCCTGAATGTGACGCTGACAGCCGGCTCGGCTGATGACCTGCTGGACATGGAGCAGGCCGCAGGGCAGTCCCTTGCCAAGGTGCACCTGAAGGTGGACACGGGCTTCCACCGGCTGGGTTTTGGCTGGGATGCGCAGCAGGCGCAGCTGATTGCCGATACGCTGAAGAAAACGCCTCATGTGCAGGCGGAAGGATTGTTCAGTCACCTGGGCCTGGTGAACCGCCAGCGGGACGAAATGCAGCACGACAGGCTGATGCAGCTGCATCGCAGCCTGCAGGACTGCGGTGTGAATATTGACGATGTGCATATCTGCGACAGCATCGGGCTGGTGCGGTATCCGCAATGGCACCACAGTCGGGTGCGGGTGGGCGCCATGCTGTTTGGCGTGCGTCCATCCCGCAGCGAGCATATGCCCTTTGAGTGCCGGGAAACCCTGGCATTCCGTACAAGCATCAGCCGCATTCATCAGGTGCCCGCCGGCGAAGTGGTGGGCTATGGGGATGACATGATTCTGGACTACGATGCACGGATTGCCACCCTCTGCGCAGGCTATGGGGACGGATACCCCCGGTGCCTGTCCAACGGGCGCGGGAAGGTGTGCATCCGCGGCAGAATGGCCCAGGTGGTGGGCCTGGTGTGCATGGATCAGATGATGGTGGATGTGACCGATATCCCCGATGCCCGGGTGGGCGACACCGTGGACCTGCTGGGCGGCAGCATACCTTACATGACCTATGCGGATTGGGCGAACACCAACCGCAACGAGGCCATTACCATCCTGTCCCGCAGGCCTGTGCGGGTGTACCATCAGTACGGAAAAACAGTAACGGTGCTGGACAGCTTGTTGGATGAAAGAAGGGACTTTGAATGAGCCTGACGCTTTGGCAGGAACGCCTGCAATCCGTTATGCCCCATGTGGTGGAGGTGCGCCGGCATTTGCACCGGCACCCGGAGCTGAGCGGCTGCGAAAAGGACACACGGCAGCTGCTGATGCAGGAACTGTCATCCCTGGGCATAGAGGTGCATACCTTTCAGGATTGCTATGGGGTAATGGGTGTTTTGCACAATGGTGAAGGCCGCTGCGTGGCTATCCGGGCGGACATGGATGCCTTGCCCGTGCAGGAGCCGGCGGATGCACCCTGCGCTTCTTCGGTTCCCGGCGTGATGCATGCCTGCGGTCACGATGCCCACATGGCGCTGGCCCTGGGCTCCGCCATGTGGCTCAGCCAGAACAGGGACAAGTGGCAGGGCACGGTGAAGTGGCTGTTTGAGCCGGCAGAGGAAACCTTTGGCGGCGGCAGGCTGATGGTGGATCAGGGCTGCATGGACAATCCTAAGGTGGATTGTGTGTTCGGTCAGCACATGAACCCCCGGTACACGGCTGGCACGTTCTTTGCCCGGCCAGGCTTTGTCAGCGGCTCCAGCGATGAGGTGCGCATCCGCGTGCTGGGCAAGGCCTGCCATGGCGCTTACCCGGAGGCCGGCGTGGATGCCATTGTGATCGCCGCCCAGGTTATTTCCGCACTGCAGGCCCTGGTCAGCCGCAGCATCTCTCCGTTCGACCCGGCAGTGCTGACCCTGGGCACCATCCAGGGCGGCACAGCCAACAACATTGTCTGCGGCGAGGTGAGCATGGTGGGCACCCTGCGGAGCCTGTCCGCTGAAACCCGCAGCAGGCTGAAGGACGGCATCATCCGCACGGCGGAGGGTGTGGCCGGCGCCATGGGCGGTGCGGCAGAGGTGCGCATAACCCCCGGCTATGGTGCTGTGTATAACGATGATGGGTACTATGCCCGCATGGAAGCCATAGCAGAGGACATGCTGGGCAAGGAAAAGATTGTCCGCAGGGAAGCGCCCAGCCTGGGTGTGGAGAGCTTCTGCTACTTCCTGCAGGGCACCCCTGGGGTGTATTACGACCTGGGCAGCGGTGTGGGCACGGCGCTGCACACATCCACCTTCTGCGTGGACGAGGCCTGCCTTCTGCCCGGCGTGGCGCTACAGTGCGCCTGCACCCTGGAGCTTTTGCGAGAGTGAGGTGAGCGTATGCTGATACCCAAGCCGCTTCTCCCCGGGGATACCGTGGCCCTGGTGGGCGTTTCCGGCTGCATACATGAGGAGAATGCGCAGGAGCTGGTGCAGCGTGCCAAGGCCCGGCTGGAAGGCCTGGGCTTCCGGGTGAAGGAGGACGGCTGCGCCAGACGCTACGGCTATCTGTGCGGCACGGACGAGGAGCGGGCAGCCACCTTCATGCGGGCTTTTCTGGATGACTCGGTGGATGGCGTGTGGTGCATCAAGGGCGGGTACGGGTGCATCCGCATGCTTGATCTGATTGACTGGGATGCGGTTAAGGCGCACCCCAAGGCGTTCATCGGCTTCAGCGATATTACCACCCTGCACACGGCACTGCATGAAAAATGCGGCCTGTGCACCTTCCACGGCCCCATGCCCAAGTCCGCACCCATGGAGCCAGGCCCAACCACAGACAGCCTGATGCACGCCATTGCCGGGCATCCGGACAGGGAACTGCGGAACATGAACGGCACGGCGCTTAAGTGCATTCACGGCGGCGTGGCGGAAGGCGTGCTGGTGGGCGGCAACCTGACGCTGGTGACTGCCGGCGTTGGCACCGCCTGCGACCTGGATGTAAAGGGCAAGATACTCTTCCTGGAGGATGTGGGGGAGCGCACCTATGTGCTGGACAGGTACTTCCACCAGCTGTACCACTCAGGCAAGCTGACGGAATGCGCAGGCATTATCCTGGGCGGCTTTACGGACTGTGTGGTGGAGGATCCCGCAGCCGGCCTGACCCTGGAAGAGGTGCTGCACGATGTTTTCGCCAGGGTGCATGTGCCGGTGCTCTCGGGCCTGCAGGCCGGGCACATGCGGGAGATGCTCACCCTTCCCCTGGGCCGGCGCTACCGTATGGATGCAGATCAGGGTACCATCACCCTGATGGACGACTAACCAAGAAATGAGGCTGACCATGTTTTCATCCGTCATCAACCGTTTGCAATACTGGGTGCAGTACCTGACGTCTGACCCCCTAGGCTTTGCGCTGTACCTGTTCTACACGGCTGTGACCGTGCTTTTGAGCCTGATCCTCCACGAGATTGCTCATGGCTATGTGGCACTGCGCTGTGGCGACCCCACTGCCAAGTGGATGGGACGGCTGTCCCTTGACCCACGCAAGCACCTGGATCCCCTGGGCACCCTGTCCATGCTGGTCATTGGCGTGGGCTGGGCCAAGCCGGTACCTGTCAATCCGCGAAACTTCAAGGACTATCGCCGGGACGATTTTCTGGTGTCCATTGCCGGCATTGTTACCAACCTGACGCTGTTCATCCTTTGCACGGCGCTGAGCGTGGGCATCAACGGCCTGATGTGGCAGCGGGACTTCCTGACCTATGTGAAGGACAGCACCGGCTCTCTGGAATTGTTGCTGAATCCCCAGTATTCAGCGGCCTACGGCATTGCCTATGGGGCTTTGGACAGCGAATGGATCGACATGATGGCTGCACCCTTTCTGATGTATGTGCAGCGCTTCCTGCTGCTGATGAGCCAGATCAACCTGGGTCTGGCGGTATTCAACCTGCTGCCCATTCCACCCCTGGACGGCTATCATCTGCTGAATGACACCCTGCTGAAGGGCAAGCTGAACCTGAACCCCCAAACCTTTCAAATCGCCCAGGTGGTGCTGCTGGTGCTGTGCTTTTCCGGCGTGCTGGACGGCATTCTTTCTGCGGTGAACGGCGGGGTGTACAGCGCTGTGCTGAACCTGTTCCTGACCCTGACCGGCGGAGCGTGACAGCATGGGCATGATTTTTCAGCTAAAGGATTTTGATGGGCCGCTGGACTTGCTTCTTCACCTGATCGGCAAGGCCCAGGTGGACATCAAGGATATTTTCGTCAGCGAAATTACCGACCAGTACATTGAATCCGTCCGCAATGCCCCGGACCTGGACATGGACGATGCCACGGACTTTCTGGTGATGGCGGCGACGCTGCTGGAAATCAAAAGCCGGGCCATGCTGCCCAAGCCGCCGCCCGTGGGCGAGGACGAGGAAGACCCGGAGCTGGCACTGATCCGCCAGCTGGAGGAATACAAGCGCTTTAAGGAGTCCGCTGCCGCCATGCAGGAGTTTGAGCGGGCAGCCCAGGACATTTTCACCAAGCTGCCGGAGGAATACCCCCTTCCGCCCCAGGAAACGGAGCTGGTGGGCTTGACCCTGGAGGGACTGACGGAGGCCTTCCTGCGGATATGGGCCAGAAAGCCGGCGGCCGAGGAGGATGGCGAGGAAAACCACTACGCGCCCCGGGACATCCGCCGGGACGAACACACCGTGCAGGAATGCATGCTGACCCTGCTGCACGGCATCCGCAAAAAAGGGCGCATGCGGTTTGACGAGGCCTTCAGCGATGCGCCCACCCGGGAGGAAGTAGTGACCCTTTTCCTGGCCCTGCTGGAGCTTTTGAAACTTGGAGAAATGCACCTGGAGCAGGATGGCGTGTATGGGGAAATACTGCTGCTGCCCGGCCGCCGGGAGGAGCCTGTGGAGGAGCTGTTGACCGATGTGTGAGGAAGGAAACCTGAAAGGCCGCATTGAGGCCATTCTCTTTGTGGCTGGGGAAGCCGTGCGCCTGGACGATCTCGCCAAGGCGCTGGGCATCGGCTTGCCGGTGCTGGAAAACGCCCTGAATGAACTGCGGGACGAGTATGACTTTGCCCAGCGCGGCTTTTGCCTGAAGCGCTTTGGGCAGCAGGTGCAGCTTGCCACAAGAGCGCTGTATTCCGGGGACGTGGTGCGGCTTTTGCAGCCGGTGCAGAAGCAAAGCCTGAGCCAGGCCGTGATGGAAACCCTGGCGGTGGTGGCCTATCGCCAGCCGGTGACCAAGGCAGAGGTGGAGCAGATTCGCGGTGTGAAGTGCGATTACTCCATCCATTCCCTGGTGGCGAAGAACCTGATTGCCGAGGTGGGCCGCAAGGACACCTTGGGCCGGCCCATCCTGTATGGCACCACAGAGGAGTTCCTGAGCCACTTTGGCCTGGAGGCACTGGAGGATCTGCCGCCGCTGCCGGATGTGAACCATGAAGAAAAGCCCCAGGCCGATGTGCCGGAGCTTGTGAACTGAAAGGAGTTATTCAAAGTGGAAAAGAAGATGCTGATTGAAGGCATGATGTGCAACCACTGCAAGGCTGCCGTGGAAAAGAACCTGGCAAAGGTGTCTGGCGTAACCGCTTGCACCGTTGACCTGGCGGCAAAGACAGCCACCATCACCCTGGAAAGCGATGTGACGGATGCTGTGCTGATGGACACCGTTCGCAAGCTGGACTTCAAGCCGGTGAAGATGCTGTAATCAATCGTCCATCAGCTCCACCAGGATGGCGTTCTGCACGTCCATCCCCCGTCGGGTCAGCCGCCAGCAGCCGTCTGCATGGATCAGCAGGCCGCGCTGGCGCAGGCTTTCCAGGCGCGGGCCATAACACTGGTCAATGGAAACGCCGTGCATCTGCTGGAAATTATTGCAGGAAACTCCTTCGGTGGTGCGCAGGCCAAGCATCAGGGTTTCAAAGCGGGCTTCAACCGCAGAAACGGGGATAACTTCCCGCTGGCCCCAGCTTGCATGCTGCACCATGCGCAGATAGTCACCCAGGGCAGGCGGGTTCGTCTCCCGGGTATAGGCGGCGGAAGGTGAGTCCGTCAGCATGGAACTGGCGGATGCACCCAGGCCCAGGTAGGGCACCTGCCGCCAATAGCCCAGGTTGTGCCGGCAGGCATAGCCGGGCAAGGCAAAATTCGAAATCTCATACTGCTGAAACCCATGAGCGGACAGTGTGGAGAGCGCGTGGTCGTACATGGCGCGCTCGGCATCCTCATCCGGCAGGGACAGGCGGCCTGCGTCCAGGTCGGCCTTCAGGGGTGTGCCGTCCTCCGGGATCAGCCCATAGCAGCTCAGGTGCTGGGGTTCAAGTGACAGCGCAGCCTGCAGGGTTTCCTGCCAGTGGATCTGGGTTTGCCCGGGAAGGCCGAACATCAGGTCAAGGCTGATGTTTTGGATGCCGGCCTGCCGTGCCAGTGCCACGGACTGCTGCACCTGGGGAAAATCATGTATGCGGCCCAAGGTTCGCAGCAGGTTTGTTTGCTTTGCCTGCATGCCCATGGACAGGCGGTTCACGCCACCCTGGACGGCAGCTTTCAGCCATTGCGGCGTTAAGGTGCCCGGGTTAGCCTCGCTGGTGAATTCCGCCTCAGCCACGATGACAAAGTGCTTGCGAAGGCCTTGCAGCAAACGATTCAGCAAATGAGCCGGCAGCAGGGAAGGCGTGCCGCCGCCCAGGAACACCGTTTCGATGGTCGGGCGGTGCAGCCGTTGGGCCTGGAAAGCTGCTTCGGCCAAGAGGGCCTCCACATAGGCTTCCATCTGGTTTTCGCATCCGGCGTAGGAGGCAAAGTCGCAATAGCGGCACTTCTGCCGGCAAAAGGGTATGTGAATGTATAGCTCCATGGAATCAGCTCACTTTTCAGCATCAAAAGGAGAATTATTGTGGAACATATCGTCGAATTTCTGGAAACCATCGTCCGCTATGCAGCACAGATTGGCATCCATCTGGTGGAACTGGCAGGCATTCTGGTGCTGCTGATTACCGCCGGGCAAGGGGTGATCGGCTATTTCAAAAAAGACCCGCACATCCGGCTGAAGCTGGCCCAGGGCATTGCCTTGGCGCTTGAGTTCAAGCTGGGTGGCGAGGTGCTGCGCACGGTGATCGCCCGCGACTGGAACGAACTGGCGATTCTGGGCGCGGTGATCGCGCTCCGTGCAGCGCTGACGGTGCTGCTCCACTGGGAGATCAAAAACGAGGAGCAGTATGTAGAAGGTGCAATCCACGAAATACGGCGGAAGTAAGGCCTACCGGCAGAAGGCGGCGCAGGCATCATCCATGGCAATGTTCAGCAGGGGAAGGTTTTCCCTGAAGGCATAGGCTGCGGTGGATGCGGTGCCGCCTTTTGTGTCGGTCAGATAGCAGATGACGTAGGAGGAACGATCCACCATAAAGCGGTTGCGGACAGCCATGCAGCCCTTGTAGTAAAACTTGGACAGAACATGGGTTTCATCGGCACCGTAGAAAATGCGCTCGTACCTTTGCCCTTCAGCCACAGGCCAGGCCTGGGACTGGGCCGCACAGGGAATGGCAAGCACCAGCTGAACACCGGGCAGGCGGGCCTTCAGGGCGATGACCCGCTCCGCCGCCAGCATGTCAAACCCCAGTGCGCCGCCGCAGATGAACCGCCGGTAGCCCATGGTGTAGAGCTTGTCCAGCACGCCGTCCAGCCGCACGCAAAGGGCGGGCAGCTGGCTTTCCTCCAGCTGCCTGTGGCCTGTGAAGCATGCGGTGCAGGGCCGCAGCTGCTGTTCCTGTGGGGTTAAGGGCATGGAAACACCTCGTCAGTCCATTTTCAGCACAGCCAGGAAGGCCTCGCTGGGCACCTGCACCGTGCCAAACTGGCGCATGCGCTTTTTGCCTTCCTTCTGCTTTTCCAGCAGCTTCTTCTTGCGGGTAATGTCGCCGCCGTAGCACTTGGCCAGCACGTCCTTGCGCATGGCCTTCACGGTTTCGCGGGCGATGACCTTGCCGCCGATGGCTGCCTGGATGGGAATTTCGAACATCTGCCGCGGAATCACATCCTTCAGCTTTTCGCAGATGCTGCGTCCGCGCCCGTAGGCCTTCTCACGATGGACAATGATGGAGAAGGCATCGCAGATGTCGCCGTTGAGCAGGATGTCCAGCTTCACCAGGTCGCTTTCACGGTAGTCCTTCAATTCATAGTCGAAGGAGGCGTAACCGCGGCTGCGGCTCTTGATCTGGTCGAAGAAATCGAAGATGATCTCGTTCAGGGGCATATCGTAGTTCAGCTTCACCCGGTTGCCCTCGTACTGCATGTCCAGGAAGATGCCGCGCTTGTCCTTGCACAGATCCATCAGGGTGCCCACGCTGTCCTGGGGTGTGTAGATGGTGGCATGGACGAAAGGCTCCTCCATGCAGCTGATTTCATCCACTTTGGGCAGGTTGGTGGGATTGTCAATCATCAGCACGGAGCCATCGGTCTTGGTCACCCGGTAAATAACGCTGGGGGCGGTGGTGACCAGGTTCAGGTCCCATTCCCGCTCCAGCCGGGTGGTGATGATGTCCATGTGCAATAGGCCCAGGAAGCCGCAGCGGAAGCCATAGCCCAGGGCCACGGAGGTTTCCGGGTCGAAGGACAGGGAAGCATCGTTCATGCGGAGTTTCTCCAGGGCGTCCTTCAGGGCGGGATAGTCCGCGCCATCGGCAGGGTAAATGCCGCAGAATACCATGGGCGTTACCTGCCGATAGCCGGGCAGGGGAGTTGCGGCAGGCCGGGCTGCATCGGTGATGGTATCGCCCACGCGGGTTTCCCGCACATCCTTGATGGAGGCCGCCACATAGCCCACATCGCCGGGCAGCAGCGCATCACAGGGCTGATACCCTGGCGCAAAGGTGCCTACCTCCACAATGTCGAACTCGCCGCCGGTAGCCATCAGCCGCATGCGCATGCCTGGGCGGATAGTGCCTTCCTCTACGCGTACAAAGCAGATGGCGCCCCGGTAGTTATCGTAGAAGGCATCGAAAATCAGGGCCTGCAGGGGAGCATCCGCATCGCCGGAGGGGGCGGGAATGTGCTGCACAATGGCCTCCAGCACGTCCTGAATGTTCAGGCCGGTCTTGGCGGAAACGCAGGGTGCATAGGAGGCATCCAGGCCAATGACATCCTCAATCTCCTGGCGCACTTCCTCCGGCTGGGCGGAGGGCAGGTCGATCTTGTTAATGACGGGGATGGTTTCCAGGTCGTGCTCCAGCGCCATGTACACATTGGCAAGGGTCTGAGCCTCGATGCCCTGGGTGGCGTCCACCACCAGCAGAGCGCCCTCGCAGGCGGCAAGAGCACGGCTGACCTCATAGGTAAAGTCCACATGACCGGGGGTGTCAATCAGGTTCAGGGTGTAGGTTTCGCCATCCTTGGCCTTGTAGTTCATGCTGACGGCCTTGCTTTTGATGGTAATGCCGCGTTCCCGCTCCAGCTCCATGCTGTCCAGGATCTGCTCCACCATTTCCCGGTGCTGAAAGACACCGGTGGTTTCGAGAATCCGGTCAGCCAGGGTGGACTTGCCATGGTCAATGTGGGCAATGATGCAGAAATTGCGAATTTTGGAAAGTCTGTCGGACACGGGGGTACCCTCCATTACTTAACCTTCTGGCCCAGCTTGCTCTCCGTTCCGGAAAGCAGGCGGCCCACGTTTGCATGGTGACGGATAACGCACATGGCAGCCAGCGCGATGGCCCACAGGATGGTGATCAGGTCGCCGCCGCTGAAGAACAGGCACACCATCAGCCCGTAGCTGATCAGCATGCACATGCTGCCCAGGGAAACGAACTTGGTGGCGGCAATGACAGCGATGGCAATCACATAGCCGATCACCGCAGGAATGGGGAAGCACACCAGCATCACGCCGCAGGAGCTGGCCACACCCTTGCCGCCCTTCAGCTGGAAGAACACGGGCCAGTTGTGGCCCAGAATCACAAACAGACCGGCCCACATAGCGCCATAGTGGCCCAGCAGCCACAGGCCAATCAGGCAGGCCAGCAGGGATTTCAGGCAATCGCCGGCGAAGGTGGTCAGGCCGCTTTTCCAGCCCATGGTGCGCAGCACATTGCTGGCACCGGTGTTTTTGCTGCCCACTTCACGCAGGTTGGGCCCGTGGGCGTATTTTGCCACCAGCAGCCCGGTGGAAATGGAACCCAGCAGATAGGCGATCACCGCCACCAGAACGTATTTCAGAATCATCATGGCTTATTTCTCCTTTTTCTTTTCACGCAGGATGAAGCGGATGGGTGTGCCAGTGAAATCGAAGGTTTTGCGGAAATAGTTTTCCAGATAGCGCTCGTAGGCGAAATGCATCAGGCTTTCATCGTTAACGAAAAGGATGAAGGTGGGCGGGCAGGTGGATTGCTGGGTCAGGTAGTAAATCTTCAGGCGGCGTCCGTTGGAGGCCGGGGGCTGCAGGTCAGCAGTGGCATCCGCCAGCACATCATTCAAAACGCCGGTGGGCACACGCTTGGAGGCCATGGCCCACACCTGATCCACCGTGTCCAGCACGGTATGCACCCGCTGGCCCGTCAGTGCGGAAAGGAACAGCACCGGTGCATAGTCCATAAACTTCAGGTCTTCCACAATCTGCTTGCGGAACTTCTCCAGGGTGCCGGTGTCCTTTTCAATGGCATCCCACTTGTTCACCACAATGATGACCGCCTTGCCCTCGTCGCGGATGAGGCCGGCGATCTTGGTGTCCTGCTCGGTGACGCCGTCGTTGGCATCAATCAGCAGCAAGGCCACATCGCACCGGCGAATGGCGGCAATGGAGCGCAGCACGCTGTACTTTTCCAGGGTTTCTTCTTCCACCACACGCTTGCGGCGGATGCCAGCAGTGTCGATGATGTTATACTCGGTGCCATTGGGGGCGGTGAATTTGGTGTCGATGGCATCGCGGGTGGTGCCGGCAATATCGCTGACCATGGTGCGCTCCTGGCCCAGGAGACGGTTTACCAGGGAGCTTTTGCCCACATTGGGCCGGCCCACAACAGCCAGCTGCAGCACATGGGCGCCGTCCTCGGCTTCGTCCTCGTCCTGGGGCGGAAGGTTTTTGCAGATTTCCTCCAGCAGGTCGCCCAGGCCCAGCATGTTGGCGCTGCTGATGCCAATGGGATCCCCCAGGCCCAGCTCGTAAAACTCGTACAGGTTATCGTTCAGGCCGGCGTAGTCCACCTTGTTGATGACAAGGAGCAGCGGCTTGCGGGTTTTGCGCAGCAGGTTGGCAACCTCCCGGTCGTCATCGGTCAGGCCGTCCCGCCCATCGGCAAAGAAGCAGATCACATCCGCCGTGTCCATGGCGATTTCCGCCTGCCGGCGCATTTGGGAGAGCAGCACATCATCGCTGCGGGGGTCGATGCCGCCGGTGTCAATCAGGGTAAACTTGCGGTTCATCCACTCCACATCGGCGTACACACGGTCCCGGGTCACGCCGGGGGTGTCCTCCACAATGCTGATGCGCTTTCCGGCAATCTTATTGAAGAAGGTGGACTTGCCCACGTTGGGCCGGCCCACGATGGCAACCAGCGGTCTTGCCATGGTTACTTATCCTCCCATCCACTGATGGCGCGCCAGAAGCCCTCGCCCGTGTTCTCCACCAGCTTCAGGGGAGCGGGCAGCCTGCGGCGCACATCCTCTAAGGTCATATCGTCCAGGAACAGGTCGCCCTCGTTCCTGATCATGTTGCGGCAAATGAGTATTTCATCGCAGGAAACGCCCTGCAGCTGCGCCACCAGGTCGCCGCCGGTGATCAGCCCGGTGACGGTGACGGACTCACCGAAAAAGTGATTCACAATGGGTATCACCTGCACCGTGGTGCCCTTGGGGGCGAACATGTCACACCAGCGCTGCATCTGCGCGGCGATGGAGGTACCGCTGGCAATCACCAGGCGGCGGGGTGGGGTTTCCGCCACGGGGAAATCCTCCACGGCAAAGCGTAGGTCGGTTTCGAACATGCGCAGCATGCCAATACCGTTTTCGATCTGCGGATAGTCCTCATACTCCTCATCCTCCGGCAGGGGAAGGCCGCTGAGACAGTAGAACTCATCCGCCGGGAAAACGAACCGGGTGCCAATTTCCTTCAGAAACTGCTGCTGCATGGGTTCAATCATGCGGATCAGCGCGGCAGCGGATTCCTTGCTGTAAGGCGTTATCTCCGCCAGGCCTTCCCGGTGCCTGGTTAATCCCACGGGCACTAGGGCGATGGAGCAGGCCGCCGGTGCCAGGGAGCGCAGATCGGCAATGGAGCGGAGCAGCACATCCCCATCGTTCCAGCCGGGACAGAGCACCAGCTGGCAATGAAAGCGGATGCCCCCATCCTTCAGCCGGCGGAGCTTGTCCATCATGTCGCCGGCGTGAGGGTTGCGCAGCAGCTTCACCCGCACCTGCGGATCGGTAGCCTGAACGGAAATGTACAGGGGTGAAACCTTCCTGCGGAGGATGCGATCCATTTCGCTTTCGGAAATGTTGGTCATGGTGATGAAGTTGCCCATCATCAGGGACAGGCGCCAGTCATCGTCCTTCACATAGAGGGTGTCCCGCATGCCGGGAGGCATCTGGTCGATAAAGCAGAAAACGCAGTGGTTCCTGCACGCCCGCGGCTTGGAAACAATGGTCTGATCCAGGGTGACGCCCAGGGGTTCCCAGTCCTCCTTGCGGACGCGGAGGGTCATGGGCTGGCCGTTCCGGGTGATGTCGATGGTGAAGCGCTCCCGGGCTGTCAGTGCCTGATAGTCAATCTGGTCGATGACAGGCTCGCCGGCAATGCGCTCCAGCACATCCCCGGCCATAAGGCCGATGCGCGCCCCGATGGAACCCTTCTGCACATGCGTGATGGTGCTGGACACGGCACGGCCTCCCTTCCTGTGGGTGAAAATGTGCAAAATCCCACATATGCATATTATGCGCAAATATAAGCCAAAAGTCAAGAAAACATTCAGCAGCTGGCCAATCAGCCTGCACCGGCATCAATCATAGCTTACACCTGATCTTGGCTGGCACGAAAAGGGAAAATGGAGCGCGAATGTCCGGCAGAATTTGCTGGACACGCGCTGGTCCTCAGCATCAATGTCCGGCAGTGCCTGCTGTTGATTATCCATAACATGATAACAGCGGCACATTCAGTACTGATGGTTTCATACTCCTTTGTCCATGGTTTATACTGCCCGTGATTTGCCGCTGCCGGAACAGCAATGTTTCAAAAAAAACGAAACACAAAGATAGATGGCGGTAAAAATCCTTTTGTTTCAGATTCTTTAGGCGCGAAAACGCTTTCACCAATGAAATCGAAAATACAAATATGTAATAAAGGGATAAATTGTGGACAAATAGAACAAAAATGTGCGGAATGCTATTGACATGTCCGTTGAAATGTGTTTCAATTCAGATAGTCGGAAACAAAAGTGATGTTTGGAACAAAAGGGGGTAGTGCTGTGAGCTGCAAGATGAAGATGCTGAGCGTGCTTTTGACATTGCTGATGATTCTTCCGCTGACAGCGATGGGGGATGAGCTGACGCAGCTATACCTGTCCCGCTCGTCGGGTGAAGACTATGCTGCCTATCTTGATGCACTGGGCGAAAAGACAGTCACAGCCAAAACGATTACGCTGTACGAATCCGCAGCAGGCAACGAGCTGGCGGAAGGGCAGAGCATTACCCTGACGGTCACTGTGCCTGAGGATATGTTTGGCTATCCCGCTCTGACCTACGCCATGACGGGCAGCAACATCCTGGATAATGTGTTTTCCATGACCGTGGACGGCACCCTTCCATACAGCGAGTGTGCATCCTTGACCCTGGACAGCATCTGGACGCAGCAAGGCACATTTGATACGGATCGCTATGGTAACCAGGTTGTATCCATGCCGGTGAAGTCCTATGCGAAGAATACTTGCCGCCTGATGGGCAAGGCGGGCCTTTATGCTGAGGGCATGGGGCTTTTCCTGGCGGCGGGGGAGCATGAAATCACCATCCTGTGCCGGGAAGGACCCTTCAGGCTCTACAGTCTGACACTGGAGGGCGACATCCCCGTGGCGGAAGGTGGGGGAAGTGCGCTTTCCGGCAGTGAGCTTATCACCCTGCAGGCAGAACAGGTGCAGTCCCGCAATAACCCCAACATTCGCCCTGCTGCGGACTATGACACCCGCCTGACACCCTATTCCAGCGGCAAAAAGGTTATCAATTATATTGAGGACATTTCCTACAAGTATGCCGGCGATACTCTGACCTACTCCTTCACCGTGGAAACCGAAGGCTGGTATGCCATGGCCCTTCGCCTGCGCCAGGCGGAACTGGCAAACTTCCCGGTGTATCGAACCATCCTGCTGGATGGCGTCATTCCCGGTGCGGCCTTCGACACGGCGGAATTTTCCTACTGCCTGAACTTTGAAAACCAGACCATTACCGGCGAGAATGGCGAGCCTGCGCTGCTCTACCTGACCGCCGGCGAACATACCCTGACCCTGCTGACCACCCTTGATCCAGTGCGTCCGGCACTGAAAATGCTGGAAACCATTTCTGGAGAAATGGCAGACCTGGCGCTGGAGATTACGAAAATCACCGGCGGCAACACGGATTTCTTCCGTGATTTCAACCTGGAGGATTTCGACTTCCACATTGCAGATGACCTGTCCCGCTGGCAGAACGAGCTGAGCACGGTACGCGGCAATCTTGCCTCCCTTGCCAACACAGACCAGCGTGTGGGTGCGCTGAGCAACCTGGATATGACCATTCAGCTGCTGGGACAGCTGGCGGAGAACCCCAATGATTTGCCCAAGAAGCTGAACCTGTTCTCCCAGGGAACGTCCTCGGCACGGAATTTCCTTGTGACCACGGTGGAACAGCTTTCCACCAGCCCCATGGGTCTGGACGCCATCTATTTCTATACGGATGAATCCCTTTTGCCGGGTGGCATGGGCTGGGCGGAAAGCGCTGCATCCACGGCTGAACGCTTCATTTCCTCCTTTGTTGACGAAAGCTATGTGGCGGATGCAGGCGATGAAACCCGCCTGCAGGTGTGGGTCAACCGTCCGCGCCAGTACCTGGAAATCATGCAGCGCATGGCGGATACCACCTTCACGGCGGAAACCGGCATTGCGGTGGATTTCTCCATCATGCCGGACGAGAGCAAGCTGATTCTGGCCAATGCCAGCGGCACTGCACCGGATGTGGCGCTTGGTGTATCCACTACCCGTGTGTATGACCTGGCTGTCCGCGGTGCGCTGGCGGATTTGCGCCAGTACGCCAGCTTTGGTCAGGTGGGCAAGTGGTTCCCCACAGGCCTGCTGATGCCTGCTGTTTGCGATGAGGGGATGTACGCCCTGCCGGAAACCTTCAATTTCTATGTGTTGTTCTATCGGAAAGATATTCTGGACAGCATTGGCCAGCAGGTTCCCGATTCCTACGAGGATGTGCTGAAGATGCTGCCCACCCTCCACCGCTACGGCCTGAACTACAACAACTTTATTGCCAATTCCATCGGCTACAAGGCCTTTGCCATCACAACGCCTTTCCTGTATCAGTCCGGTGCGGTGCTCTACGAATCCGGCAACCTTCACGTTCAGCTGGACACGGAGGAGGCCATCAACGGCCTGAAGGTCATGACGGACAGCTTCACCATCTATGACATGGACTACGAAATCAACTCCTTCTACCAGTCCTTCCGGGATGGTACGCTTCCCATCGGTACGGCGAACTACGCCATGTACAACCTGCTGATGAACGCTGCGCCGGAGCTGGCGGACAAGTGGGGGATTGCCCTGTATCCCGGTTTGACGGACAAAAACGGCAAGGTTCAGCGCTGGACCAGCGGCGCAGAGCAGAGCTGCTTTATCTTTGACAGCACCAACATGCCTGAAGAATCCTGGCAGTTCCTCTCCTGGTGGATGAGCGAGGAAACCCAGACCGAGTTTGCCTACACCCTGCAATCTACCCTAGGCAACGAATATATGTGGAACAGCGCCAATGTGGCAGCCTTCCTCAATTCTCCCTGGCCCACGGAGCACAAGCAGATCATCGCAGAACAGATGAACTGGATTTACGAAACGCCCAGAAACCCGGGCGCCTACATGGTGGAGCGTGAATTGTCCAACGCCGTGAATGCGGTGGCCCTGGAGGGACAGAACCTCCGTGCAGCTCTGGATGAAGCCATCAAGCGCATCGACCGGGAGCTGGTGCGGAAGCTGGAGGAATTCGGCCGGCTGGTGAATGGTGAACTGACGCAGCCTTTCATCGTGCCCGACATCAATACGGTAAAGGAGTGGCTGGAATGACCAAAGCGGCTGTTGTTAAGCATCGTGGCCCAAAGGATCAGCGCATCGCATGGGTGTTTCTCGCTCCTTACATCATTCTGTTCACGCTGTTCATCATTGTGCCTGTAGTGATTGCCATTGGCTTGTCCTTCACCAATTTCAACACCATCCAGATGCCCGATTTTGTGGGCTTCATGAACTACATTAACCTGCTGACCCGGGACTCCATCTTCATGCAGTATGTGCTGCCCAATACGATTCTCTTCGCAGTGATCGTCGGCCCGGGCGGATATATGCTGTCGTTTTTCCTGGCGTGGTGCCTGAGCCAGATTTCAAAGGGTCCTCGCACGGTGCTGGCATTGCTGCTGTACAGTCCGTCCATGACATCGGGCGTGGCCATGAATGTGGTGTGGCGCATCATCTTTTCCGGCGATGAACGCGGCTACCTGAATGCCGTGCTGATGAACCTGGGCTGGATTTCCGAACCGATTCAGTTTCTGCAGTCCAGCGAATACCTGATGCCGGTGATGATCATTGTGGCCCTGTGGTCCTCCATGGGCGTGGGCTTCCTGGCCATGCTGGCGGGCATGATGAACATTGACGAAAGCGTCTACGAGGCGGCGGAGATCGATGGTTTGCGCAACCGTTTCCAGGAGGCCTTCTATATCACCATCCCCATGATGAAGCCTCAAATGCTCTTCGGCCTGGTGATGGCGGTGGTGAACACCTTCCAGGTGGGTCACATTGGCGTTAGCCTTTCCGGTACAAACCCAACGCCCCAGTATGCAGGACAGCTGATTGTGAACCTGATTGAGGATTACGGCTTCATCCGCTACGAGATGGGCTATGCCTCCGCAGCTTCGGTGGTGCTGCTGGTTCTCATCTACGTCATCACCCGCTGGAGCGGCAAGATGTTCAAGGAAGACTAAAGAGGGGAGGCTGACCCAATGCGAGCATGGCGCATCCTTGTTTTACTGATGTGTCTGGCGCTTTTGCCGGTATCGGCTCTGGCGGCGGAAGCGCCCTACTACACGCTGACTGAGATTTACAGCGGCGCCGCAGCGTATTCGCCCAGCGGTTACCTTCCCGATGGTACCTACCGGGACTTTGGCGGAGAGGCTTTGAAGCGCCCTGCTGACCTGTTTGTGGATGAAAACGACCATCTTTTCATCTCTGATGAGGGCAACGACAGGGTCATTATGGCCACGCCGGAAGGAAAGACCATCCGCATCTTCGGCGAAGGGGAGTTCAAGCAAGCCGGCGGCCTGTATGTCCGCAATGGCAAGCTCTATGTTACCGATGCCAAGCTGAAGCAGGTCATCGTCTTCGATGTGGCCACGGGTGAGCAAGCCTTTGTGCTGGAGCATCCGGGCACGGCGCTTTACGGCGTGAATGCCAAGTTTGAGCCGCTGAAAATCGCCGTGGACGATGCGGGCAGCATGTATGTCATTTCCAAGGGCAACACCAATGGCATTGCCCAGTTTGCTGCGGATGGTACCTTCCTGGGGTATTTCGGCGCCAACGACACCAACCTGGACTTGATTGAAAAACTGAAGCGCCTGACCTATACCCAGGAGCAGCTGGATCAGCTGAAGAAGGTTGTTCCTGCCACGCCCACCAGCGTGGATATGGATGCCAGAGGCCTGCTGTACACAGTCACCACTGGCGCAGCAGGAGTGAAACGCCTGAACATGGCGGGCCGCAACATCATGGACGCCACGGACTGGGGCTTTGACAACACCATTGATGTGGCTGTGGGTGCCCAGGAGAATATCTTCGTTGTGAACGAAGTGGGCTACATCATGGAGTACACCCGGGATGGACGGACGCTGTTCTACTTTGGCGGACAGGATCAGGATCGCACCCGCACGGGTCTGTTCGTCAACACGGTTGCCATTGATGTGGACAGCACCGGTTGCCTGTATGTTCTTGACCGGGATAAAAACCTGGTGCAGCGCTTTGCCGTAACGGATTATGCTGCCCTGGTACACCAGGCGCTGGCCATGTATCAGGATGGACGCTACGCCGAGAGCCGTGAACCCTGGGAACAGGTGCTGCAGCTGAACAGCATGTTCGACTATGCGCAGATGGGCCTTGGGCGTGCATACTACAAGCTGGAACGGTATGACGAAGCACTCCAGGCCTCCCGCCTGGGCGGTGACAAACAGGGTTACAGCGATTCCTACTGGGAAATTCGCAATGTGTGGCTGCAAAGCAGCATCATGTGGATCTTCGGCGGTTTGATTGGGCTGTGGCTCCTGGGCAAGCTGTGGAAGAAGCTGACCCAAACCTGGAAACCTGCCATGACCCTGAAGGCTGGCTGGGATCGCCTGATGGATGTGAAGCTCATCCGCCAGCTGCGGTTCATGACCTACTTCCCCCGGAACCCGGCGGATGCCTTCTACGGGGTGAAGCACGAGGGCAAGGTATCCGTTCTGTCTGCAACCATCCTGTACATGATGACGGTGATCATTTACATCGTCAACAAGTACGCCAGCGGTTTCCTGTTCAAAACCGTGCAGGATGGCCAGTATGAAGTGGGCATGGATCTGGTGACGGTCCTTGGCGGCATTGCACTGTTCCTGATCGCCTGCAACCTGATCTGCTCCATCCGGGACGGTGAAGGCACGTTCAAGCAGATGTACTGCTCCCTCGCGTATGCCCTGGGGCCCTACATTATGCTGAAGCCAGTCAATTTTGCGCTGTCCTTCGTGCTGACCTACAACGAGGCTTTTATCATCACCCTGATTGACCTGATTGCTGTTGGCCTGTGCCTGATGCTGATTGTGATGATGGTCAAAACCCTGCAGAACTACAGCTTTAAGGAAACCTTTGCAGCGCTGTTGCTGACGCTGTTCACCATGCTGATGATCATCATTGCCATGGTCATTGCGGCGGCACTGGTAGCGCAGCTGTGGGAGTTCATCACCGCCATTTGGAAGGAGGCGCGATTCTACCATGAAAGCTAAACTGCTGCTGATTGCGCTCCTCCTGATGCTGCCGGTGATGGCGCTGGCTGATGTGCACACGGTTGAAAACGATACGCTGATCCTGACGGTTGACCTGAGCAACCTTGACCTGACGGTGACCGACAAGGCAACAGGCCTGACCCTGAACAGCGGCGTGGATGCCAATGGCACAGGTGCCAACAAGTCCTGGACCGGGTTCCTGGCCTCTACCGTTGTGATTGATGTGGCTCAGGGTACGGCAGTTACCACCAAGAACTACGACATTCATTCCTCCGGGGCGCAGGTGCAGTGCACGCCTGTGGAAAATGGTGTGGATGCCCTGGTGGACTTTGCTGATGTGGGTCAGCGAATCAAAGTACAAATCCGGCTGGAAGGGGACAGCGTAGCCATTACGGTTCCTGCAGATGGCATTGAGGAATACGGCGAAACCACCATCTGCGGCCTGTACCTGCTGCCGGCTCTTGGTGCTACCAAGCTGGACGAACAAGCGGGCTATATGCTGGTGCCTGAAGCGGCTGGAGCCATCATCAATTTCTCTGATGGCAACGGCATTGGCACAACGCCCTATTCCAAACGCATTTATGGCACCAACGTAGGTGTGGATAAGTCTGTGCTGACTGAGCTGAACCGTCCTGCTGAGCAGGTGACACTACCTGTTTACGGCCTTGCCCACACGGAGGAAGGCATTGCTTACCTGGCTGTGGTGGAAAATGGACACGAAGCGGCGGAAGTGATGGCGTATCCTGCCGGCGTGATCACCAAATTCAACTGGGCGGCGGCTCACTTCACCCTGCGGGAGCAGTACATTGCTCAAACCACCCGTACTCTGGGCCTTAACAGCCGGGAGAGCAAGGCAAACCTGCGGGACATGACCATGCGCTTTTATGTCCTGACGGGCGATGAGGCCAGCTATGCGGGCATGGCTCGCCGCTACCGTGCGGTGCTGGAAAAGCAGGGTCAGCTGCAAACTGCCGATACCACCTACCGTCCGCGAATTGATTTGCTGGGTGCGGAAAGCGTGCAGTTCCTGTTGTGGAACAGCGTTGAGCCTATGACTACCCTGGAGCAGGCGGATGAGATTCTTGCGGCTTACAAGGAAGCAGGCTTCAACGCGCCGCTGGTGCTTTACCGGGGCTGGCAGCCTGGCGGACTGACCCATGCCTTGGGAAGCGGTGAAACGGCACTGGAAAGCCAGCTGGGCAGCAAGGACGAGCTGGTTTCTTTGGCGGACAGTGTGCGGGCAGACGGCGGAAAATTCCTGCTGGAGCTTGACCCTGTGCAGGCCAACCCCGACCGTATGTACAACATGCGTGTGGATGTGGTGCGCACCATTGGTCAGACCGTGGCGGAAATCAAAACGGGCAAGGATTTGTATCCAACGCTCTATTACCTGACACCCGGGCGCTCAGGAGAGATCCTGTCCAATGTGGTGAAGGAATGGGGTACCCAAGTGGATGGCATTGCGCTGACCACCATGCCCAATGCCCTGTATTCCTACTTCTCCAATGGCTCCAACCATATGCGATCCAGCACCATGGCGGACTACCGCAGCGCGATGGCGGCGGCTTCGGTGCCGCTGGCACTGGAAAATCCGCTGGCGGGCTACTTTGCCGAGATGGATGTTTACCTGGATATGCCCCTTGGCACCACCAGCTACTCTTTCCTCTCCGCCGAGGTACCCTTCCTGCCCATGGTCATCAGCGGGTATGTGCCCTATTACAGCACCTGGCTGAACTTTGAAAGCAACCAGCAGAAGGCCTTGCTGAAAATGGTGGAATACGGCGCCTATCCCTCCTGGCTCATGACTGGCGAGGATGTGCAGGCGCTGATCAACACCAATTCCAGTGACATTTTCACTGCCAAATGGAACGTGCTGCTGGAGCCTGCTCTAGCCATTGATGCAACCTTGTCAAACCTGCACGCACAGCTGGGCGATGGGGCCATCACCAACCATGAGATCATCGACAGCGATGTGGTGCGGGTAACCTACGAAAGCGGCACACAGCTGCTGATCAACTACCGCCGTGGGGATTATACCGCAGAAGGCGTGACCATCCCTGCCCAGAGCTGGCTGGTGCTGAAAGGGGGCAAGGCACAATGAAAAAGCTACGCATTGGTCTTGTTACCCGGCGTGAAATGAAAGGTTACCTGTTCCTTCTGCCGTGGATGATTGGCTTTGTCACATTCTTTGCGGTGCCGCTGGTGCGCTCGCTGATTTTCTCCTTTCAGGATGTGAAGGTTACTGCCAATGGCCTGGTGACTTCCTTCATCGGCTGGGATAACTACCGTTACATCTTTATGGAAGATACCGTGTTCACCGAGCAGCTGACCAACTTCTACACCGATTCAATCCTGCGCCTGGCTGTCATTCTGGTATTCGCCTTGGTGATTGCCATGATGCTCAACCAGCCCATCAAGGGTAAGGGAATCTTTCGCACACTGTTCTTCCTGCCCATCATTGTGGTGTCCGGCCCGGTGCTGGAGCGCCTGGTGAACGAGGGCGCAACCACCGTTCCCCTGATTGAATCCTATGGTGTGAACGGTATTGTGGAGGCCATGCTGCCGCCCATGCTGGCGCGGCCCATGTCCAGCCTGTTCAGCCAGCTGATTCTGGTGCTGTGGTACTCCGGCGTACCGATTCTCATCTACATGACGGGCCTGCAAAAGATTGACGGTTCCCTGTACGAGGCTGCGATGATCGATGGCGCAAACGGCTGGGTTTCCTTCTGGAAAATCACCCTGCCGGCGCTGCGGCCCATGATCCTGATCAATGGCGTGTACATCATTGTGTTCCTGGCAACAACCGGCCTGAACCAAATTATCGCCACGATTAACGAGCGTATGTTTTCCACGGCGGTGGGCGGCGGCTACGGCAAGGCAACAGCCATGTCCTGGGTCTATGCGCTGACGCTGGGCATTGCGCTGATCATCCTGATGCTCATTACCAAGGAGCGCAAGGCCAAGCAGGTTGCCATCCAGAAAACCGGCCAGCAGATTGCCATCGAGCGTATGCATGCCGAGCGTGCACGGAACATGAAGGGAGGCAAAGGCCATGGCAGGAAAAAGTAAGGCACTGCCAGTCCGCCGGACGCTGCTGGGCGGCTTCCGCAAGCTGGGCCTGTTGCCGAAAACGGTGCTGTATGTGATGCTCATTGCGCTGTGTTTCGTGTATGTGTACCCAATCCTGCACATGGGTGTGACAAGCCTCAAATCCCTGACTGACCTGCTTGACCCGTCTGTGAAGTGGCTGCCCCATGAGCTGACCACAGAAAACTACGGAAAAGCGCTGGATATCATGGGTTTCTCCAATCATCTGCTTGATACGCTGCTGGTTACGGTCGTCCCTGCCATAGCACAAACTTTCTCCTGTGCATTAGCTGGCTATGCGTTTGCCCGCTTCCGTTTCAAGGGGAAAAATCTCATGCTGGGCTGCGTGCTGCTGACCTTCATCGTGCCTTTCCCGGTGCTCATGGTGCCTACCTACACCATGTATTCCGATTACGGCATCCTGGGTTCCATCTGGACGATGATTCTTCCGGCTATCAGCGGACAGGGATTGCGTGCTGCGATTTTCATCCTGATTTTCCGTGCTACCTACGAGCAGATTCCCTTTTCCCTGGACGAGGCGGCCCGTGTGGATGGCGCCGGTGAAACCCGAGTGTTCTTCACCATCGGCGTTCCGCTGGGGATTCCGGCAATGATTACCAGCTTTCTGTTCTCCTTTGTGTGGTATTGGAATGAAACCTACACCACCTCGCTGTTCATGGGCAATGCGTCCCTGGGCGATTCAAAGGCGGTTTCCACCCTGGTGATGGAACTGTCCAAGTTTGAGGAAAGCTACCTGGCCTACCTGGAGAAGGCCGGCGGCTGGGCTGCCCGGAACAGCGGCGCCAATATCCAAAACGAGGCGATTACCATGGCAGGCACCATCCTGACCATCGCCCCTTTGCTGATTGTGTACTTCTGCCTTCAGCGGTACTTCACGGAAGCCATCGACCGCAGCGGTATTACCGGTGAATAACCCATGCTCTTATGGTATCGATACAGGTTCAGCGGTGCGTCGTGAATCTGTAAGCAGATATAAATTCTGAAAGGAGATTACTTACATGAAGAAGCTGCTTTCCCTGGTTCTGGCTTGCATCATGGTTCTGTCCCTTGTGCCTGCGATGGCAGAAGAGGCTGGCCTGCCTGCCATGACGACCGAAAACATCACCCTGACCGTGGCCCACTGGGGCCAGGCCGAGGCTGGCGAGCCTGAGGTCATTGAGGCCCTGATCGCCCAGTTCGAGGCGGCATACCCCAACATCAATGTTGATTTCGTATCCATCGATCAGGCTACCTGGGATCAGGGCCTGACCAACCTGGCCTCCACCGGCAACCTGCCGGATGTGTTCTGGGTCTTCAACGTGCCCAACGCTGTGGCCAATGGTTGGGCGCTGGACATCACCTACTACATGGAGAACGACCCCGACGCCCAGCAGCTCTATCCTGCCATGCGCGAGGCCGCCAAGATCAACGGCAAGAACTACTCCTATCCTGCTGTGCAGTTCCCCCACATGATGTTCATGAACAAGACCCTGTTCGAGCAGTACAATGTGGAGCTGCCCTCCATCAACTGGACCTGGGATGAGTACTTCGACCTGGCTGAAGAGCTGAGCCATCCTGAAGAGTACAACTTCGGCGTGTCCAATCCCCTGTACGTTGACCTGATGCCTGCTGCCGTCAACGGCAACCAGGGCAAGTTTGGCTGGGACGGCGAGAAGTACAACTTCGACGAAGCGTGGATTGAAGCTGTTGAGACCCGTGCGGAAGTCATCAACAACAAGATCTGCGAGTGGATGAGCGAGGAAGAGAAGGAAGCCGTGCTGGGCGATCCCGCCGCGTGGCCTCCCGGAAAGGGCCGCACCGCCATGCACATCGACTGGCCCTGGACCCTGGCCATGTTCAAGACCACCGTTCCCCAGGAAACCGGTTGCGAGTATGTGTTCTATCCGCTGCCTGTGGGCGAGGGCAAGGGCGAGCTGACCATCGTTGACAACGGTGTTATTTCTGCCTCCACCCAGTATCCCCGTGAGGCATGGGAACTGTCCAAGTGGATGTCCTGGGGTCCCCAGGCTGCCCTGTGCCGCCAGAAGACCTACCGCGAACTGGGCTATGCTGTGAGCCGTATGCCCGTTGTGTCCACTGCTGAAGTGTGGCAGGATCTGCTGGACAACGCCACTGACGACCTGAAGCCTTTCTTCGAGGGCGTTCTGACCCGTGGCGTGAACTTTGTGCCCTCCAACTGGCAGACTGCTCCCGGCTGGTCTACCATTGAAACCTATTACAACACCAATGACATCGACGGCAAGATTCTCCGCGGCGAGCTGTCTGCTGCCGATGTGGCTGCTGAGCTGCAGGCTGTGGCTGACCAGGCTGTGATTGATCAGCTGGCTGAGCTGGCAAAGTAATTCTACTCCTGGCAAGGAGGGCAGGCAACGCACTGCCTGCTCTCCCTGACCGGAGCTGCTTTCACTATCTGACGATTGAACGTATGCTGAAAGGTGGAACCCATCATGCGCAAGACACGCTTCAACCCTGACCGTTTTCATGCCAACCAGATTCCCATGTATCTGGTGCTGGTACCCCTTGCGCTGTTTATGGCTCTGCCCATTGTGTTCATCATCAACCATGCCTTCAAGCCCATAGAGGAGCTGTTTGCATTCCCGCCGAAATTCTTTGTGGAGAATCCGGTGATGGACAACTTCGTCAAACTGGGACGTCAGGCCTCTGCTGGCGGCATTTCCATCAGCCGCTACATTTTCAACAGTGTCATCGTCACTGGCTCGGTGGTGGTTTTGAGTATGCTGATGTCCGCCATGGCGGCCTTTGCCCTGAGCAAACTGCGCTTCCGTGCCAAGAATGTTCTGATGGAAATCAACAACCTTGCAATGATGTTCGTGCCCGTTGCGGTGATTATCCCGCGCTACCTGCTGGTGGATAAGCTGGGCATGATCAATACCTACTTTGCCCATATTCTCCCGCTGGTGGCGCTGCCGGTGGGGATGTTCCTGGTCAAGCAGTTTACAGACCAGGTGCCGGATTCCCTCATTGAGGCCGCCATTGTGGATGGCGCAGGCTACTTCAAAGTGTTCTGCCGCATCATCTTGCCGATGATTAAGCCTGCCATTGCAACGGTGGCGATTCTCGCGTTCCAGTCTGTTTGGAACAATACGGAAACCTCCACCATGTATACCAACAAGGAGAGCATGCGAACGCTTACCTTCTACATGAATACCCTGGCAAGCAACACCAATGCTGTGGCCGGACAAGGTGTAGCAGCTGCTGCATCGCTGATTATGTTCCTGCCCAACCTCATTCTGTTCATCCTCTGCCAGAGCAAGGTGATGAACACCATGGCTCATTCCGGCATCAAGTAATCATTCGATTTCGATTTTTTCAGGAGGCGGAACCAATGAAATGCCTGATTCTGATACTCCTTTTGTGTTTGGTCTGCACATCTGCCATGGGGGAGGAATATACGAACCCCATGACGGTGGAAGGCCAGTATCCACCCATCAATGTGAATGCCGATGACTATGGCATTGGCGATCCCTTCGTTATGCGCCACAATGGCGTGTACTATATGTATGCTTCCACCTGCGAGGAGCGCGTGCGCGTCTACACTTCCCGCAACCTGGTCGACTGGACTTACGAGGGCTACTGCACCAAGGGCCGGGATGTATACTTCGCCTATGCGCCGGAGGTTGTCTACTGGCGGGGCAGCTTTTATATGATTACTTCTCCTAATGGCAACGGGCACTATATCCTCAAAAGCGACAGCCCCCTTGGCCCTTTTGAACTGATTACGAAAAACTTCGGGCACTCCATTGACGGCTCGTTCTACAAAATGGACGATGGCAGGCTGATGATGCTTTACCCGGATAACTGGATTATCAAGTCTGCTATCCTGGATGAAAACACCATGCTGCCTTCCGGCATTGCCTCCTCTACCGGCGCAACCCTCAAGCACTGGACGGAAGGCCCGGGTCTGTTCCGTCGGGGCGACTGGTATTACCTGACCTTTACCGGCAACCATGTTTGCTCCACCGGCTACCAGGTCAGCTTTGCCTCCCGAAAGGACACCCCCCGTGGCAGCTTCTATCAGCGGGAGGATGCAACGCTGCTGATTAACAGCGTCTTCGGTGATGAGTTCAAGGGTCTTGGTCACTCTGCCAATGTGATTGGCCCCGACCTGGACAGCGTGTACACCACCTATCATTCCCTGGTGTCTCTGGCTGGCCCGGCCCGGCTGTACAACCTTGACCGCCTGCTGACCAACGGCGGCTTGCTGTACACCACCGGCCCCAGCAATTCCCCCATGCCGGTACCTTCCATGCCGGACGTATATGGCGATGCAGCAGCTGACCTGAACAGCTTTATAGATGCCGGGGATGGTTATTTCGCCGAATTGGACGAAACGCCGCTGTTCACCCAGGAATGGAACTTTGCACTGAACGGTGGAAACGCCCGGGCGATGATTGGCCAGCAGGCTGACAAACCGGCAACCGTGACCGTTGCCCAGGAACGTATCTCGCTGTGCGTTGGTGATGGGGAGATTGCTTCGGCAGCGCTGCCGGAGATTGGCCCGGCGGATTGCCTCCATACCCTGCGGGTTGAAAACACGCCGGATATTCTGTATCTGTACTTGGATGATATGCGTGTGCTGACGGTGAAAAACCTGGCGCTGACGGCGGCAAGCATTGGTGCATACAAGGCAGAAAATGTAGCATATTCCTTTATGGCCTGCACGGCACAGGCGTTAGGCTCGGGGGACAATACGGCGGTGAAGCTCATCCCCGGGGATTTCAGCGCCATTCACGCCCTGAATGCGGATGAACTGCATTGGGAGTATGTGGGTACACAGGAGGAAAAGGCACCCCTGCTGGGCCAGGCCAGCTACCCTGTGCGTGTAGCTGCCACGGGTGAGTATTGCTTCGACCTGACCGTCCGCAAAGAGGATGCAGGCAAGACCATCACCCTGATGGTTGATGGGGAAATGCTGTGGACGGGCGCTGTGCCGGAGTTTTCCGGCAAGGGGGATGAATTCACTTTTACAACGGATGCAATCCCGCTTCCCCAGGGGGATCACACGCTGACCATTGTTGCGGAAAATGTGCTGCTGAACCGTGTGGATTCCTTCGCCTGTGCGGCTGTGGAGCCGCTGACCATCGACTTTACCGACAATGCCTTGCGCAACCGCTTCATTACCCTGGGCAACTTTATGATGAAACCCACTGAAGGTGTCCTTCAGATTGCTGGAAATAAATCAGGGTTTGCACTTTTCGGCAATGAGGGGTATACTGATATGGTGTTGGACGTTCGTTTCAAGATTCCCGAAAAGGGGAGCGGAACCAGCGGCATTCTTCTTCACGCCACGGATGTATCCCTCTACGATGCGCAGGTGACCGAGAGCTATTTCGGCTATAGCCTGACGGTCAGCCGCCTGGGTGTAACACTCAAGCGTGCACGCTATGGCGCGGTTGGCTCATCCAGCTTTGAGCGTGTACCAGGGTGGGAAGATGCCGAGGAGGGTGCATTGCACATTGAACTGAAGGGCGGCAAGGTGGCTGTTTATCTGCCGGATGAGAGCCAGCCGATCCTCACGGTGGAGGATGCCAAGCCCTTTACCCATGGATTGTGGGGGTTCTTCTCTACCGGCAAGGAACTGACCGTGCTGGAATGCACGGCTGTGCCCCTTGAATGAACGCCAGCTGTCATTTTCACGGAAAAAGGAGACAGTTGACATATGAAACACATGGAATTAAGCCTTCGGGAACCGGAAAAGCTGCAAAAAGTGGCGCATGCATTATCCAGCGAGCTGCGCATTCGCATTCTGCAGCTGCTGGACGAGTGCAGCATGAACGTGCTGGAACTTTCCCAGCGGCTGGAGGTGCCGATTTCCACGGTATCCAACAGCATCGTTGTGCTGGAGGAAGCGGAGCTGATACGCACGGAGCGCCAGGCCGGCGTCCGGGGTGTGGCAAAGCTGTGCAGCCGAAAGAAAGACACTGTGAGTATTCAATTGCACCATCTGTACCACAAGGAGGTGGAAAGCTACTTTTATTCCATGCCCATCGGTGCATACACGGATTGCCGGGTGGTACCCACCTGTGGTTTGCTCAGCGCACAGCGCAACATTGGTGAGCATGACAACGTGGCATCATTTTACGATCCTGGGCGGTTTGAGGCTCAGCTGCTCTGGTTTCAGCAAGGGTTTGTGGAGTATCGCTTCTCCAACCAGGTGCTGAAAGACCATGAGGTGAAGTGCCTGGAGTTTTCCTTCGAGTCCTGCTCGGAGGCACCCAACTACCGCAAGGATTGGCCCAGCGACATCACGGTGAACATCAACAATATTGAGCTGGGAACCTGGTGCTGCCCGGGGGATTTCGGCGGTCGTCAGGGGCGCTTTACGCCGGAGTGGTGGCTGCCCTCATCCACCCAGTATGGTCTTTTGACCCGTTGGCTGGTGAATGAGGACGGCTGCTACCTGAACGATGAGCGTATTTCCGATGTGACCCTTGAGCAACTAACCCTGACGGACAAGCCCTACATCAGCCTGAAAATCGGCGTGAAAGCCGGTGCGGCGCATCAGGGCGGCATCAACCTGTTTGGCGAAAAGTTCGGCGATCATCAGCAGGCTATTGTGATGCGCCTGGACTGTACTGAACAAAAGAAAACCAATGAATCAACAACACGGGAGGAAGTATGAGTATGAACGAAGCACTGCGCATGGAGCACCCCAGACCTGACCGGGTTCGCAAAACCTGGTGCACCCTGAATGGACAGTGGGACTTTGCCTTTGACCGCCAGAAGGTTGGAAAGAAGGAAAAGTGGTACCGCAGCCTGCCTGCGACCCACAAAATCGAAGTGCCTTTTGCCTACCAGAGCAAGCTGAGCGGCATTGAGTGCCTGGATGCGGTGGATGTGGTGTGGTATGCCCGGAAAATCACCGTTCCGGCAGACATGACTGCCCGCCGACTGCTGCACTTTGGTGCGGTGGACTATATTGCCGATGTGTGGCTGGATGGCCAGTACCTGGGCGGTCACGAGGGCGGCTACACCCCCTTCGTGTTTGACATTACCGACCTGACCGAAGCGGGGAGAGAATACACCCTGACCGTCCGTGCGGAGGATCGCCTGGAGCCTGACCAGCCCCGGGGCAAGCAGAGCCATCGCCCGGAGTGCTGGGGCTGCTGGTACACGCCTGTGACCGGCATCTGGCAGAGTGTCTGGCTGGAGGGCGTGGGCGAGTATTATCCTGTGGATTTCCGCCTGACTTCTTGCGTGGAACGTTCCTCCATCAAGGTGGAGGTGAGCCTGAACGAACTGCCCGAGAATGCTTCCATCCGGCTGACTGCCTCCTTCCATGGTGATTTGGTGGCCCAGCAGGATGTGCGCGTAACCACCGACCGGTATGTGGCAACGGAAATGTTCCTCCGCCACAACGAAACCCTGGAAGGCATCCATATGTGGGAGCCGCATTGCCCCAGCCTGTATGATCTGTCCATTGAAACCCTGGTGGATGATCAGGTTTGTGACAAGGTGGATACCTATTTCGGCATGCGCAAGATTGAGATTGTTAATGGCGCCATCACCATCAACAACCATGTGCTGTACCAGCGGCTGATCCTTGACCAGGGCTACTGGCCGGATGGTATCCTGACCGCCCCCAGCGATGATGCCCTGCGCAAAGATGTGGAGCTGACCATCCGCATGGGCTATAACGGCGCCCGGAAGCACCAGAAGTTTGAGGATCCCCGCTACCTGTACTGGGCGGATAAGCTGGGCCTGCTGGTCTGGGGCGAACTGCCCAGCGCCTACTGGCTCCGTGACAGCCAGAAGCGCAACATGATGCGTGACCTGAGCGAGGCCATCAAGCGTGACTACAACCATCCCAGCCTGATTGCCTGGGTGCCCCTGAATGAAAGCTGGGGTGTGCCCTTCATCCAGACGCAAAGGGAAGCCCAGCAGCTGGCGGATGCCCTCTATCACATGGTGCACTGCCTGGACGGTACCCGCTATGTTTCCGGCAACGATGGCTGGGAGCAGGCCAGCACCGACATTGCCACCATCCACGACTACACCGCTTGGCCCCACGAGCTTACGCCCAACTACACCAACGAGGATGTGCTGCTGGACGGCAACCCGGGCTTTGGCCGTCTGGTGACCGCCAAGGGGTATGACCACCACGGCAAGCCCAAGCTGCTGACGGAGTACGGCGGCATTGCCATGGCGAAGGACTCCGGCGATGGCAACTGGGGCTACAACGGCGCTGCGAAGGATGAGGCTGCTTTCCTGGAGCGTTTTGAGGCCATTACCCAGGCGTTCAAGCACATGCCCGGCTTTGTGGGCTACTGCTACACCCAGCTGACGGACGTGTTCCAGGAGGTTAACGGTCTGCTGGACATGGACCGCAATCCCAAGGCGAACCTGGATGAGATCCGCCGCATTAACCTGCAGCGGTAACAGGAATATGAAGGCGCAGACAGAGAACCATTCATGCAAGGCTGTCTGCGCCATTTTCATGAATGGAGGTACGATATGACTGTGAATACGATCCGCAATCCCTACGCCCTGACCGACCTGTGGGAAGGCCGGGAAATTGGCGATCCCTTCCTGATGCGCCATGATGGACGCTTCTACCTGTACTGCTCCAGCCACAGCAACCGTCCGGGCATTAAGTGCTGGGTCAGTGACGATATGCTGCACTTTGACTATCAGGGCTTTGTTTGCACGGATGAACGCACCATTGGCGCCTATGCGCCGGAGGTTGCCTACAATGCGGGGAAGTTCTGGATGGTCACCTCTCCCCGTGGCAGCGGGCATTACCTGCTGTGTGCAGACAGCCCCCTGGGCCCGTTCCGGGTGGTCAGCGACAATCTGGGCATCGGCATTGATGGCAGCATCTTTGTGGATGATGATGGCCGCAGCTATTTCTACCGTGCCAGCCATCAGGGCATCCGTGTGCATCAGATGCCAAACCCCGGTGAGATTGATGTGCGCAGCAAGGTCATCGAAGCCAGCTGGCTGGGGCACTGGACGGAAGGCCCGCAGGTTATCAAGCGGGACGGACGCTATTTCCTGACGGAAACGGGCAATCATGTGCTTTCTCGCGGCTATCATGTGGATTATGTCGTGTCCCATGAAGGCCCGGATCGCGGCTTCCGCAAGCTGCGGGACGGGATTCTGCTGCTGGAAACCCGGGATGAATACCATGCGCTAGGACATTCTTCCACTTGCGTTGGCCCGGACATGGATACCATGTACATCATTTATCACAAAAACATTCTGAATGAACGCAATCATCCGCTGCACCGCTCCATGAACATCGACCGCCTGTTTTTCAACGGCGACCGTATGTATTGCAACGCCACATGGTGGCATCAGCCGGCGCCCAGGCAGCCTGTATGTGTCAGCCGCAACGGCGAAGGCCTGGTGAATGGTGCGTTGCCGGTGGAGGCAGGTGAAACCTTCACGGCGGAAATCAACGTGCGGATGACGGCGGAAACGTGCAGCATGCATTTTGCCGGTGATGTGCTGAAACTGCACCATGACCGCCGCTGGCAGCTGAACACCGGCGAAAGCGGCGTGTTCCCAGCAAATGTGGCCATGGATGCACTGCTGACAGTGAAGGCCTCCCTGCGCCAGGGGATGCTGGTGCTTTGCATCAACGGCATGGAGTTCCTGCGCAAGCAGACGAAGCTGACTGGCGGTAAAATTGGCATTGGCGAAGGTTGTCAGCCGTCCTTCATTGGCCTGAGCGATGTGGCCCAGGGCAGCGAGGACTGCGAATGGGTCAAGTCCGTTCCCGGTGCGTTTGATGCGGTGCATTGCATGGGCGGCCCTGTCCATACCGGTGCAGGTGAAACCGGCTGTGCTGCCCTGGTGATGCAGCCCGGGGACAGAGCTACCTTTGCCGTGAATGTGTGGCAGACACACAGGTATCACCTGGCAGCCACTGTTCTGGCCCATGAGGCGGACATGACCATTTGCGTCAACGGTCAGCGGATGACGGCTGGGACGACGGGTGCCGCCACTTGCGACAGCATGGAAAAACGCTATTTTGGCACCATTGAGCTGGCGGCTGGACAATCCACGCTGGAAATCTGTGCGGAAACCGCCGCAACCATCGACCGCATTTTCCTGACCGAAGCGGATGAATTTGCGCCTGCTGTGATCATCGAAGGCGGCGAAGATGTGACCGGAGGTGCGCTGCAAGTTGTTGGACATAAGGCGCAAGGAAGCATGCACCGGAAGTTCTGCGGTTTTACAGCGGCGGAAGGATACGGTGAAGCGTGGTATGGTCAGGAATGGCGTGACTATGAGCTGCGGATGACCATCAACATGAAGCCGTGCTCCCCTGATGCAACGGCCAGCGCATACATTCGCTCCAGCCGGGAATCCTGGCATGGCGACCAGGTCAAGGCCAGCCGCCGGGCATATGCACTGCATGTGCAGGAAAACCGAATTGTCCTGGCAAAGCAGTGCTACAAGGACATTGTGACCAAGGAAGTTCCCATCAGCGTGGAATGGGGGAGCCAGCTTACGCTGACTTTCCGAGCGAAGGGCAGCAAAATCAGCGTTATTGGCGCAAACGGCGTGCTGCTGGAGATGAATGACCCAATGCCGTGGATGAGCGGGCGGGTCGGCATCAGCGCTGTAACGGATGGATTGGGATTTGAGAAACTCAGCGTTCATCCCGTGGACTGAGCGAAGGCGGATTTTGCCTTGAGGTATTTCGTGAAATACGCCGCATTGCGTTAATGCTGAAGTCCATCCTGGTTTGCAAATATAAGATGAAATAGTGATTCTAGCAGGCATGCAGTTTTCCATGATGCGCCGCTGACGAGCGGGCAGTATCCAAAAGGAAAATACGCATGAATACCTGCCGGGCAAACGATGAGAAACGTTCTCTCATTTGCTGCCATCAAGCGGGCACAAAAACATCGCATACGGCACCTGTCACAGAAAATGGTGTATCAGCAGGGATGTTCCCACCCATATCGGATGGCTCGCCTGGAATGGGGGAATAAGCTTGCGGTTTTGCCTGGCAATTGATATGCATTTTCCCTCTGACTTTGGTGAGAGGCAAATGGATTCTGATTGTGTGGCTGTACGCAGTGCTGTTTGCGCCGGCTACGGCTGGGTGGTGTCAGGGCGCAGGGTACGCGTGACAGTGGAGCGTGCTATTACAATCAAGTCACACCGGATGAGCGGAAAGCCACAAGAAAAATTGCCACGCCGGCGAGCTGAATTTCAATGCAGCAAACCCGGACGGGGTGGGACTCCGGGCTGTGGGGCTAGCAGCACTGTTAGTGTTAATTTCAATCCACCCACCCCGGGCGGGGTGGGACATAGCGTTATCAGTCCAGCCCAGGCCCTGGAAATAGGATTTCAATCCACCCACCCCGGGCGGGGTGGGACAATAGTAGCCAGACCGGAATCTTCATTTCTTTAATATTTCAATCCACCCACCCCGGGCGGGGTGGGACTTATCCAGTTACTCAAGATAGACACCACCCTGAAGATTTCAATCCACCCACCCCGGGCGGGGTGGGACCTGGTAACCGTTCTGTCCGTAAAAGTTAAACTATTTCAATCCACCCACCCCGGGCGGGGTGGGACCTCCGTTTTAAGCCGGTAGTAATACTGCACATTGTATTTCAATCCACCCACCCCGGGCGGGGTGGGACAGTAGTAATGCTATTATGGGTAGGCCCTTGTGTATTTCAATCCACCCACCCCGGGCGGGGTGGGACTGACAGCTAAGGCATCGCCTTGTATATGCCATTCGGATTTCAATCCACCCACCCCGGGCGGGGTGGGACCGCAGGTTCGTCCTGCGCCATGGTTGCAAAGGCCAATTTCAATCCACCCACCCCGGGCGGGGTGGGACCGGTCAGCAGGTGAATAACATCATTGGTGCGGATTTCAATCCACCCACCCCGGGCGGGGTGGGACTGGGGATGCCAAGGGTGCTATGTGCGGACTAAAACATTTCAATCCACCCACCCCGGGCGGGGTGGGACGGGATTTCCTCCAGCACGGTAACGCCATAATCGGATTTCAATCCACCCACCCCGGGCGGGGTGGGACGAAGGCTTGCGGGAAACATAGCCGCGAACAAGGATTTCAATCCACCCACCCCGGGCGGGGTGGGACGGGATTTCAAAGCACTTTTGCGAGAGTGCGTGAAATTTCAATCCACCCACCCCGGGCGGGGTGGGACGCAAGGTGCGCGAGGAAATGAACGCTCGGCTTGCATTTCAATCCACCCACCCCGGGCGGGGTGGGACTTGACGATCCGCTCCATGCTCCGCTTGCTGGCGATTTCAATCCACCCACCCCGGGCGGGGTGGGACATTTCTGCCACAGTGGGCAGCCATTTGGAAACTATTTCAATCCACCCACCCCGGGCGGGGTGGGACGTCACCGCAGCCCATTCCTTCGCTGGCAAGATTCACATTTCAATCCACCCACCCCGGGCGGGGTGGGACGCCATAGCCTCCACCAGCGGCCCCATCATCTGCTATTTCAATCCACCCACCCCGGGCGGGGTGGGACCGCAAGGACAGGCTGCTATCACGGGCATATCGCATATTTCAATCCACCCACCCCGGGCGGGGTGGGACTGCCATGATCCACGGGGTTTTGATTCCTTCTAAATTTCAATCCACCCACCCCGGGCGGGGTGGGACTATCAAAGCCGGATTTTCCAGCTCCTATTCCCGTATTTCAATCCACCCACCCCGGGCGGGGTGGGACGTAAGGCTTTTCGAATGGTTACGCCGTTTGCCTACATTTCAATCCACCCACCCCGGGCGGGGTGGGACATTAGGTGCGGGGGTATCTTGCAGCGGTGTGAAGATTTCAATCCACCCACCCCGGGCGGGGTGGGACGGCATCCGCCTGTCGCTTTGCATCCGCCCAGCTATTTCAATCCACCCACCCCGGGCGGGGTGGGACACATCTTGATGGGTAAGCCCAGCTGCCGGATGGCATTTCAATCCACCCACCCCGGGCGGGGTGGGACCAACAGGGATCACCATAGAACCCGCGCCAGCCATGATTTCAATCCACCCACCCCGGGCGGGGTGGGACCGAATGGGCCCTGCGCAAGATTGCCGAAATTGAATTTCAATCCACCCACCCCGGGCGGGGTGGGACCCGTGCACTCCCTGCAAGGCATCAGCAAGGGGAGATTTCAATCCACCCACCCCGGGCGGGGTGGGACTCAACCGTGCCAGAAACGAAGCGCTGGCGACACTGTATTTCAATCCACCCACCCCGGGCGGGGTGGGACGACCGCTTTCAGTGTGCTTTCACCAACACGCACATATTTCAATCCACCCACCCCGGGCGGGGTGGGACGCAATCAGTCGCTTGCACAGCTTATAGGTCATTTCATTTCAATCCACCCACCCCGGGCGGGGTGGGACGGCTTCATGGCGGCGTTTTCCTCCACCGCCGCCAATTTCAATCCACCCACCCCGGGCGGGGTGGGACGCACCAGTTCATGGCTCACGCCCCGATCCACGATATTTCAATCCACCCACCCCGGGCGGGGTGGGACCATGCAGAAATGCTATCTGTATGCGCCTTTCATGCACATTTCAATCCACCCACCCCGGGCGGGGTGGGACGAAACGCTTATCTATATCGGCGTGATCCAGGAGATTTCAATCCACCCACCCCGGGCGGGGTGGGACGCAAGCTGGGTGCGGCGGTGGAGGCCATGGCCGGGATTTCAATCCACCCACCCCGGGCGGGGTGGGACAGGCGTGGCCAGAAATTAGAAATTACTGTTAAGTATTTCAATCCACCCACCCCGGGCGGGGTGGGACTTGATGTAGCTGATGGTGCTCACCTGCTGCCCGATTTCAATCCACCCACCCCGGGCGGGGTGGGACGCTGTACATCTACGCCGGTGAAGACCTGCCCGAGGATATTTCAATCCACCCACCCCGGGCGGGGTGGGACTTCGATTGCTATTCCACCGGGCTATTGTCACCGATTTCAATCCACCCACCCCGGGCGGGGTGGGACTACTATTAACATCATCGGTTGCGGGCTGCTGTACCATTTCAATCCACCCACCCCGGGCGGGGTGGGACACTGCTGTTTGTCAGCAGAAAGGAACAGCGGAATTCATTTCAATCCACCCACCCCGGGCGGGGTGGGACTGCCGTCAACCTGCATCATTGCGTCAAACAACCCATTTCAATCCACCCACCCCGGGCGGGGTGGGACGCAGTACCATGGCACAATCTCCGCCATGATGGAATTTCAATCCACCCACCCCGGGCGGGGTGGGACAGGCCTCCACCGTCACCGGCGCCTGCTGCATGTCATTTCAATCCACCCACCCCGGGCGGGGTGGGACGTCTGCTTGCCCTCGTTCTGGTAGCAGATCACCGATTTCAATCCACCCACCCCGGGCGGGGTGGGACATACGCCACCTTCGGCGGCGCACAGGCGGCGCGGGATTTCAATCCACCCACCCCGGGCGGGGTGGGACGTGGAACATGTTTGCGCCACGACGACCTATGAGATTTCAATCCACCCACCCCGGGCGGGGTGGGACAGCAGAAACAACCAATGTAGGCGTATGCTGTATTGGTGGCTTCTGACAAAAGTGATTCCAAACACGCCCAAATACGCAGGGTGATGAGGCAGAACTGCTGAAAGATGGGCGGTGTTCCTGTTTGGTTGGGGTGCGAACCTATGGGGGTATTCATGATTGCTTAAGGCTCGCACAGCTAAAGAATGAGATCACCTTCAATCTCGTAGGTTTCCTTTGCGCCGATGTGAGTTACTTTGCTTTGGTAATTGTTGCCCAGTGTGTAGAACCGCAGGCTGTCGCTGGCGGGGTCTATGGTTTGCTCCAGTTCGTGTTTGAGCACTTTGAACTGTGTGCTGTCCAGAATGCACTCAAACACGGAATTCTGCACACGGGTTCCATGGGCAATGCACTTTTTTGCCACCATCCGCAGCCGGCGTTTTCCAGCGGAGGTCGTTGTGTTGACGTCGTATGTAATGAGTATCAGCATGGTTCCTCCTACGAAAGGCAGCTTCGGCTATTTCCACAGGAACGGCGGATAGGCATCCAGATCGCCACGGATGCAGCGTGCCAGAAGCAGCGACTGCACATGGGGCACCAGGCCCCAGGGCATCTTCTCCTTCAGGAAAGGGTGAGTGATTTCATCACGCTTCTTTTCCTGCCAGTGTTTCAGAAAGAGCTTTCGCCCGGCATCGTTGAGCAGTACGGCTCCGCTTTCCTGGCGGTCAAAGTGCTTGTCCTGTATGGTGCGGTTGTTGATGAGCGTCAGCACCAGCCTGTCTGCAAAGGGGGCGCGAAGCTCCTCTTCCAGATCCAGCGCAAGAGATTTTCGCCCTGGACGATCCCGGTGCAGAAAGCCCACATACGCATCCAGCCCGTTTGCTTCCAGCGCAGCGGCACAATCGTTGGCAAGCAGAGAGTAGGCGAAGGACAGCATGGCGTTCACATTATCCTGCGGCGGACGTCGGTTGCGCCCGTCAAAGATGAAGTCTGCTTTCTGGGCGAGAATCAGCTCGTCAAACACACTGAAATACTGCACTGCCGCTTCGCCCTCGATGCCTCGCAGCGCTTCGAGCTCCTCAACCTGCTGAATGAGCGGAATCGCAAGTTGCAGGCGTTCGGAGGCTGATTTCACTTTTTCCTGATTAATGCGCAAGGCGTGGTCGCGCAGGGCACGTTCCAGCACCCACCGGCAGTTGAAGGTTTTGCCGATAATCATGTTGCGGGCCATCAGGCAGCTGCGGGCTTCGCTGTCTGCGATGCGGTATTGCTCCCGGCGCAGCAGCACATTGCCTTGGGACATCCCGTTTGCACGGGCCAGAAAGCGGCCGCTGGGCGTCATGAAGGTCAGCTGAATGCCGCGCTTGGCGCATTCGCCCATCAGGGCAGGGGTTGCGCCGGCATAGGAGAAAGTGACGATTCCTTCCAGGTTCAGCAGGGGAAAGCGGGCCGTTACCTCGCTGCCGCGGCTGACAATCACATTGTCGTTGCTGCAGGAGAGAAACAAGTCCTCGCTGGTGATGTAAAGGGTGTTCAGCAGCTTTCTCATGCATCATCCCCCAATCTGTCTTTGATGTAGGATGCTACATCAGCTATTCGGGCCAGCTTGGGCAGGCACACATCCCGCAAAGAGCAGGCATTGCAGCCTTTCGTAGGTTTGGCCTTGGGGGTATGACCGGCTTGATGATACTTGTGCATTTGCTCCAGCGAAGCCGTAACCTCGTCCCTCAGCGCTGCATTCAGCTGAACAACTTCCCGCCGGCGAATCTCGCCATAGTACAGGCTGCCCTCGGGAATATGGCACAGCAGCATTTCCTCAAGGCACATGGCCTGCGCACACAGCTGAAGCCGGTCGGCATTGCCGGACTTGGGCTCGCCGCGCTTGTATTCCACGGGATAGGGCTGCCAGCAGCCTTCGTAGCCGGGAAGGTTCACGCCGCCACTCTGCCGGTGGAACTCCACCACATCGCAGCTGCCGCTGATACCCAGTTTGTCAGAAAAGACACGCAGTCCCCGCAGAATCAGTAAATCGCCCCGCAGTTCATGCTCTGGGCCATCATGGGCTCTTTCATGAAAGATGCGCCCATCCGCTGTGCGGTCGTTTTCCTGCCATTGCTGCTCTAAGTGAATCAGTGCCCACTGGCGGGGACAATAGGCAAAGTGCTGCAAGCCGGAAAGCTGCAGATGCTCACGGGGCATATTACATGCCCTCGATCACTTCGCAGGCCAGGCCGGGCAGTTCGTCCAGCTGAATTTCGTAATCATCCGCAGAAGACGGCGCAATGACGCCTTCCTTCTGCTTTACCTTCAGCAGGCGGTGCACCTTGGCGGAGGAATACTGACCATCCCTGCAGTTGTGCTCCCACCAGAAGACGCGGACGACCTCCATGGAGCCATCGGGGCGGGCGGCGGAGGCATCGTTGACAAACAGGGTGCGCAGCGCTTCCTTGATGACCTGGGCATCATCCTGGGTGAAGCCAGTCTTTTCAGCCAGCTGCACATTGATGGATCCCTTAATCTGATACAGGCCGAAGCGGACGAAATGCTTCATGCCCATGGTATCGCTGCCGCGGTCGGCCTCGTTCTTTCGCTCGCCGCTGACGCTCTTGGTGATTTGCATGGAATAGGCATCCACCGGATTAACGCTCACCGCCTGATGGATGGACACCGGGCCGCGCACGCCCACAGAGGCGCAGCCGAAGCCCTTGAAGGCAAAAACTTGACCGAAGGAGCGCACATCCAGCCACCTGGCGCAGGCAGTGCGGGCAAACTCGTCCTGGTTCTTGATCTTTTCCAGGTCGATGGCGCGTGCCTTCAGGCTGGTGCAGCCGTCATCGGCACGATCATCGGACTGAACGAACACCGGATGCCCCAGATCCTGCATACGGTTGCGGATCTTGCGCTTGATGCACACATCGGACATTTCGCCAAAGCCGTAGTAATCCGTGCGCGGACGGTTGCCGTTCAGGGGGTCGCCGTTGGGATTGGCGTTGGTGACGGACACAAGTACGGCAAAGTCAATCTTCTTGTCAAACAGCATAGTTATTCTTCCTCCCTTTCTTCATTGGACTTTTTGGTGTAGAATGCGTTTTTCTGAAGGTAGTAACCGGGCAGGTAAGTTTCGGTCAGGGGCTTGCCGTAGTCAGCTGCGTCAAACTGGGAGAGCATCTCCATAATCTCGCCAATCAGGCGGTCATAGTAGCGGCGCAGGCCGACAGACAGCCGGGGATAATAAGCGGTTTTGAGCTGATCCATGACGATTTTTGCAGCGTATCCCGGGCGCTGCACAAATACGGACTGCAGGCGGATGGCATTGGACTCCCGCTTTTCATCCGCATCATAGGTGTCCCGCTCAATCTTCTCCATTACCGCCAGCAGACGGCCCCATTGATAGCTGCGATCCATACGTTCAGGTTCCAGTGCCAAATCGAACTCCTCCTTGTTGTGGTCAATATGATATTTTCGGATGACTGCGCAGGCTGTGTAAAGCAGCTTTCGGCGGTTGGTCTTGCTGTATACCTGCATATTGCCGGCCCGGGTGACAAGTGCACGCATGATGTCTAGCGGGAAGGCTGCCTGATCGATGCGGCAGGAGAGCAGTCGCTGCATATTGCCGGCAACGATGGCGTCATCCGCTCTGACGGATTCCGGCGCGCCCCGGGGAGTGCCGAAGGCGAAATCGATGATGGAGGCCAGAGAGGGACTGGATATGCTGTTGGATGAGTAGGGCCAGCAGCAGCTTTCCTCCCAATAGGTCAGCCGTTCCAGAAAATCGGAGCCCAGCAGCTCGTTATAGTAGGTGATAGCCAGGCGGCCTGTGGTTGCGGCATCAAAGGCGGCGATGATGACCTGATCATTGGCTTCCAACTCGGCTTGATAGCCAGTCAGCTTCTTGCGGAGATCATCGCGATAGCTTGTATAGGTTGGCAGGCTGGGCGCTTCATCCGCGAAGGAGAACAGCGGCAGCGTGGGTTTGGGGATGCGCTTGCCTCTGGGGTTCCAAGCAACAAAGGCACGGTTGCCCTGAATGACGCCTTGGGTGCTGATGAGCCATTTGAGCGCATTGTGGGCCTTCTGCGAGGCGGTATAGCCCAAAGAGGCAGCCTCCTTCGGCTGGGAAAAACGGCCGCGGTAGGTGAAGTTGGCAGAATCGTTGGCGGAGATAATCTTTGCGTTGCCGTTCAGGGAGAAGGCACCCTTCAGGTGCTGCCAGGTGATGATGCTGTTCTCACCGGTGAGCATGCAGAGCTGCCTTTCACCATCCTGCTGGGACAAATACCAGGCGGTGTAAGCCTTCATCAGCGAAACATCCTCCCACACGGCAGGATTGTCATCTGTTCCACAGCCAACCACACGCCAGCAGACCATATCCTTTGCCTTGTCGGTGGAAAGGCCGGCGGCGGTCAGATCCTGCCGCAGGGTGGCATTGCGGATGTAATGGAGCACTGCAGCCGCCTTGGGATGACTGTGCTCGGACTGCACCCATCGCTCCAATCCCTGCTTGTACAGGGCAAACTTGTTCTCACCCTGTCCCAGCAGATACCCCAGTTGCTCGCAGAGGGGATGCGCCGCCGGGCTGACCGTTCTGCCGGAGGATTCCTCCGTCACCGGGATGATAATCTTCCTGTCCTTGTCCGCTGCCCGGGCGGAAATGAAGTGTCCGTCTGCGTCAATGGTGACTTCGATCTGCGCTTTGGTCACAATATGACCGATGGGCGCAAGGGGTTCCTTGCCTTCCACATAGATGCCCGCAAGCTGCTCCATGGCATCGTAGGTTTCCAGCGCCTTTTGTAACAGACCCATCAAGTCACCTCCCCGTATTCCTGCAGGATGGAAAAGTTATCATGTTCCACGCCGAAGACTTTCATTTTCATGTCCCTGATAGGCTTATGCATGGGGCATTCCTCGGGACGGGGAAACCGGATAATGCCTTTCTCCATCACGGGGCGCCACAGGTTGACGGTCATCTTGTCCTTAGTTTCCGGGGAGTAGGCTTCGTCTGCATAAGTCATGCCGTGGTACATGACCCCGAAGGAGAGCTGGGGCAAATCATCGTAATAGCCTTCTTCCTCGCCGAAAACGCAAGGCTCCACATAGGCCTGACATTCCCGTGTACCCAGGAAAACATCCCGGCGGCCACCCTTGCGGATCATCTTCTTCGCAATCTCGTGATGCTTGTTTTCATTGCGGTCGCAGGCCAGCTCCGGGCGGTTCATGTTCCACTCGAAGTGCGCCCGCACTTGATAGCGGCAATCCTTCAGGTAGGTGTAGTAGGCCAGGTCATTGCCGCCGTTGTATTTGATGGGGCGGATGCTTTTGACTTCCGTCTGGATGCGGTTCATGATGCGCACCTCATCGATATACCAGATGATTGTTGGCTTCCAGTAAACGGAAGACAGAACGCCTTTGAGCGCCTCGTAGGTGGGCACCTGATAGCTGCTTTTCTCGCCGCCCACACGCATCAGCGGGTCGGAGAAAAGGGCATAGGGGCCGTACACCTCAAATTCTACAATATTAGGGTGCTGCACAGGTTGTTTCCCTCCTTCAGGCCAGTTTGTTCATCGTAATAACCATCGTTGAGAATGCAGATGCTTTCGTCCAGCAAGGTGTATATCATGCCGTTTTGAATCATCCGTTGGATTTGTGCTTCAGGCACAGTGACGGTGTAGGGTTTTGCTTTTTCCAACAGCTTGCGGATGCGGGTGAAATCATGGTGCAAACTGGCATCATCCAGCCACCGGATGATTTCCGCGCCGTCCTGGTAAGGCACAATCACGCTGACACTGCTGCTGTCAAAAACCTCAAACAAATCTCCGGCGGTGCGGAACGCCTGATTGAGATGATAGGCAGGCGGACGATCGGGCGCAAATTGATGATTGGTCGTCAGCAGTTCAAATAGCGTGCGCCCCTGTGTGTGGTAATCCTGGTAGCCGAGCGGCATGGCACGGTACAGGAAGGTGTAATACCCCCGGACAGCTGCATCGGAGGTTAGCTCCTGCCCAAAGCGTGAAGAATCCCGGCGAAACTCTGCCAGCAAAGCGTCAAGCGCATCCTGAGCCTGACGAATCTCCCGCAGGGGCCCCAGCCTTTCATCCTTCAGGTGGCAGATGCGCACCGGCTGGGGAGTGTCATGCTCGCCATGGCGGTTGCAGCGCCCTGCCGCCTGAACAATGCTGTCCAGCCCGGCAGACAGACGAATCACTGCACCGAAGCTGATGTCAACGCCAGCCTCAATCACCTGAGTTGATACACAGACGAGCTTCTTTCCTGCCTGTAATGTGTCATTCATTTTTGACAGCATCTGCTTGCGGTGAGCCATGCACATGCCCGCCGACAGGTGAAACAGCTGGACATCCGCTATTTCTTTCAGCTGGCTGAATAGCTCCGCCGATTCACGCTTCGTGTTGCACACGACCAGTAAGCTGGAGCTTGTTTCAAGGGCGGATCGTGCCATAGCCGCAAGCTCGTCCATATCGCAGGAACCGGCGTCCGTTATGATTGTCCGGCGAAAAAGCGGTGCGTGCCGGTTGAAAAGCTCCTCACTGATGAGACGCTGGCTGGAAAGCATTTTGTGCTGGACATTCCTGCTGTCAAAGGCAGGCTGCGTGGCGGAGCACAGTACCACGGTTGTACCGCAGCACTTGGTCAGAAAGTTGACGGCGCAGTTGAACAGGGATAGCATCTTCGGCGGCAGGGACTGCACCTCGTCAAAGATAATGACGCTGTTGGATAGGCATTGAAATCGGCGGACAGATGCCATCTTGCCGCTGAACAGCGTTTCCAGCAGCTGCACAAGGGTGGTGACGATGATGGGTGCATCCCAGTTCTCCTGAAGAAGCTCGGTTTGCTTCAGCTCGTCAGCGGACATATGCTCACGAATGATGTTGGAGTGATGCTCCAGCACGGGAAGGCTGCCCCCAACAGCCTTGCGGATGACCGCTGCGTTTTGCTCGATGATGGTGAGCAGCGGTGCGACATAGAACACACGGCGCATATGATGTTTTTTCGCATGCAGTACGGCAAAACGCAGCGCTGCCAGGGTTTTGCCGCCGCCAGTTGGCAAGTCCAGCCGGTACAGCCCCGGAGGTTGCTCTGCTGCAGCAGCACAGCTTACAGAGAAATCTCTGCGGGCCTGCTGAATGGGCGTTCCCAAGGGGAAAGAACCGATGTATGCGTTGACCTTTTCGGCACAAACATCCCAGGAGGGAAGTGCGCTTGCGGGCAAGGGCAGATTCTCCATGAAGCAGCGGGTGTCTGTACGGTCTGCATCAACTACGGCGGAGGTAATCAGCCGGGCCAGCAGGTTCAGCGCGAAGGGAACTTCTTCATTGGACAGCACGCAGGTTCCAATCTTCTGCATGTAAAAATCGCAAATTTCCTGCTCGGCTTGCTTGTATAAACGGCTGATTTCATCCGCCGTGCAGCATTCTGTATAAAAGGCTTCGATGGCCCGATGGTCATAAGCCGGCTGCCGAGTGAGCCGGTGCTCGAATCCGTTCTGATGGCGCTCATCCCATAAATCAAACAAACCATGGTGGCTGCCGATGCTGACAGCAATAAGCTCTGCTGCCAAATCGCCGAAGGTCAGGTTTCCATCCTTGGAATGAAATTGCTCCAGCAGACAGCGAACGCCGGCAAAGGTATGGATGACGCTGCCCTTGGTGACTTTCTCGCCCCGGCTCGCCTTATCCAGGTAGGTATTGAACTCTTCTGTAAACTTGCCCAAATCATGCAGCAGACCGGCCAATTCTCCCGTGGCAGGCAAACCCAAGGGGGACAGGTAGCCTTTCGCAAGTGCGGCAACGGAACGAGCGTGTTCAGTGCAGGTTTGGATGCGGCGCTGGGAGGTTTGAGAATCGATGGCAATATGTGCAAGATGCATAGGGTTTCTCCTGTAATGGGGAGGATGCAGATAAAGGAAAAAAATATCTCTCTTTTTGACAAGAGAATCATATCATGCGCAGATGCATTTGTCAACAAACGCCTAAACACGAATAATGCATTGAAAAGGAATGATATTCATGATATAATGTAAGCGTATATTCAGAAGGAGGCGATGGCGTGAGCCTGCGGGAATCCCCGCCCATGACGGAAGAGGAAGCGCGGCTGCTGAATCCGCTGCAGCTGGCCTTCATTGGTGACACGGTGTGGGATATGCTGGTTCGCACCCGGCTGGTGTATCGGGGGCGCAACCTGCGCCACCTGCACCAGGATGCCGTGGCCTGCGTGAACGCTGCCGCCCAGGCCGAAGCGCTGAAGCGCCTGGAGGGCGAAGCCAGCGATGCGGAAAGCGACATCCTCCGCCGGGGAAGAAACGCCCATGCCCGGCATCCGGTGCCTAAAAACCAGAACCCGGCAGACTATGCCGCTGCTACGGCGCTGGAGGCGCTGGTGGGCTATCTGTATTTGACAGGGCAGGAGACAAGGCTCCTTTACCTGTTCGATTTATCCCAGCAGGAGGAAAACCATGCAGGCTAAGCTGAAGGTGGCGCTGATCCGCCACACCCTTTCCCCTGAAGAAACCGTGGCCCTGGGCGCACGGCTGTGCTATTCCCGGGCCACCATTGATGACCTGACCCAGCGGGTTTCCGCCAAGGACCAGAGCGACTTTGTGCAGAAAATCATGGGCATGGGGCATGAATCCGTGCTGGAACACGCGAGCTTCACCTTTGGCGTGGAGGGCGTCAGCCGGGTGCTGCTGGCTCAGCTGACACGGCACCGCCTGGCAAGCTTTTCCGTGCAGAGCCAGCGGTATGTGTCCTACGAGAACGGCTTTGGGTACATCATGCCGCCGAAAATCGCGGCCCTGGGCGATGAAGCACAGGCGGAATACCACCGGCAGATGCAGCAGATGCATGAATGGTACTGCCAGTGGCAGGAAAAGCTGGGTACCGGCGAAGGCAGCAACGAGGATGCACGCTTTGTGCTGCCCGGCGCCTGCGAAACCCGGCTGATGATGACCATGAACGTGCGGGAGCTGCGGCACTTCTTCTCCCTGCGCATGTGCAACCGTGCCCAGTGGGAGATTCGCACCTTGGCCACGGAGATGCACCGCCTGTGCATGGAGGTTGCGCCGGCCCTGTTTGCGGATGCCGGCCCGGGCTGCCTGCGGGGTGCCTGCCCGGAGGGCGCCAAGACCTGCGGCAAGGCAGGGGACATCAAACACCAGCGTCAGGCGATGCTGGATCAATTGAACAATAGCAGAGGAGAATAACATGGCTTTTTATCAGAATGTGCCCGGCAAGCGACCGGCAAAAAAGGACTATTCCAAGGAAAAGTGGGAGGAGGAGGGCACCCGCTATCGCGGCGCATCCCGCCGTTTTGGCCCGGACAGTGAACGGGAGGACGACCGCCGGGGGAATCGCCCCTACCGTGACAGCCGGCCTTCCTATGGACAGAACCGCCGCAATGATGATCAACGCCCCTATGGTGAGCGCCGGGACAGCCGCTCTTTCGACAGGAAACCCAGACAGGAGCGCCGGGAGGAAACCCGCCCGGCACCTTCCTACCGGGATTTTGAGCACCGGCCCGCGCCGACCCCCGTGCCTGTGCCCGCGGTGGATGCTGCACCGGAAAACCTGCTGGCAGGCCGCAACCCCATCCGCGAGGCCCTGAAGGCAGGCCGGGACATTGAAAAGCTGCTGGTGCAGCGGGGAGAATTGTCCGGTTCCGCAAGGGAAATTGTGCAGATGGCCCGGGAGGCCCATGTGCTGGTGCAGGAAGTGGACAAGGCACGCCTGGACGAAATCACCCCGCACCACCAGGGCATGCTGGCCTTTGCCTCTGCCTACCAGTACGCCACTGTGGAGGATATGCTGGAAGACGCCGCCGCCAAGGGGGAGGACCCCTTCCTGATCCTGCTGGACGGCGTGACTGATCCCCACAACCTGGGCGCCATTATCCGCAGCGCCGAATGCGTGGGCGCCCACGGCGTTATCGTACCCGAACGCCGCAGCGTGGGCCTGACGCCGGCTGCGGTGAAGGCCTCCGCCGGCGCGGTGGAGCACATGAAGGTTGCCCGGGTGACCAACCTGAACCGCACCATTGAAGAGCTGAAAAAGCAGAACGTGTGGGCCTATGCCCTGGACATGGAAGGACAGGACTACGAGCAGGTGAACTTCAAGGGCGGCGTGGCCCTGGTGATTGGCGCAGAGGGCGAGGGCGTCAGCCGGCTGACCCTGGAAACCTGCGATCAGCGGGTGTCCCTGCCCATGGCCGGGCATATCGACAGCCTGAACGCCTCTGTGGCTGCCGGCATCGTGATGTACCGGGTGCTGTCCTCCCGCAGAAAATGAAGCCGCTTTTGATTGTGGACGGGTACAATGTCATTGGCGCATGGCGGGAAGCGGAAAAATTCAACTGGTCACTGGACGAAAGCCGTGACCGGCTATTGCACCAGCTGGAGGACTACAGCGGCTATGCAGGCGAGGAAATTGTGCTGGTGTTCGATGGCTATCAGTCCGACAGGAAACAGCGCACGGAAGAAACCTTCGGCAGCCTGACCCAGGTGTTCACCAGCCACGGGGAAACCGCCGACAGCTACATTGAGCGCTTGGTGGCCCAAATGCCCAAATACCGCACCGTGCGGGTGGCAACATCCGACGGGCTGGAACAATCCCAGGTGCTGGCCACAGGCGCCACACGGATGACCTCCCGTGAGCTTCTGCGGGAATTGAAGCAGCTGCGCACCACCGGCATGGAGGCCCACCGGCATCAGAGCCTGGGCCGCAAGCAGAACCTTGCCGGCCGCTTGCCGGAGGATACCCTGGCGCGGCTGGAAAAGCTCCGCAGAGGATGAAATGACAAACAAGGCAGGAATACAGCAATGGATGACCGGGACATGGACTTCAACGGGGAAGAGCTGACCCAGCTGGATAAGCTCCGCCAAGCGATGGAGCTCCAGGCAGAGCAGGTACACTGCACTCTTTCCGATCTGGATGTGAATGAAACAGCCGCCTCCGCAGAAACCTACGCCGCATTGAGCGACGAGGAGGTGGTTGCCCTGTGCCGCCAGGGTAATACCGTGGCCGAGGAATATCTGCTGAACAAGTATAAGAATTTTGTGCGCTCCAAAGCCCGGAGCTATTTCCTGATCGGCGCCGACCATGAGGACATTGTGCAGGAAGGCATGATTGGCCTGTACAAGGCCATCCGCGACTTTAAGGAGGAAAAGCAGGCCTCTTTCCGTGCCTTTGCGGAGCTGTGCATCACCAGGCAGATCATCACCGCCATCAAAACTGCCACCAGGCAGAAGCACATTCCCCTGAACAGCTATGTTTCCCTCAACAAGCCCATTTACGATGAGGAGTCCGACAGAACCTTGCTGGACGTGATCACTGAAGGTCGGGCCACCAACCCGGAGGAATTGATCATCAGCCAGGAGGATCTGCGCAGCATTCACCACAAGATTGATGAAGTGCTTTCCGGCCTGGAGCAGGAGGTGCTCAGGGCATATCTGGACGGCAAGAGCTATCAGGAAATTGCCGATGCCCTGGGCCGGCATGTGAAGTCCATTGACAATGCGCTGCAGCGGGTGAAGCGGAAGCTGGAAAAATACCTGGAGGAAACTTACAAGGACGGCTGATTGTTCTAGAATTGTATTCCTTTCCGTATATCCCTTGCAAAAGGGCGGAAAATGGCGTATGATACACTCATCCCATGAAGGAGGACGCAGGCATGCTGATGGCTCGCTACGCTTATTATTACGTTCTGTACGGCAAGTGCAGGGCGTGATTTGGCGTGGATGCGTCCCCAAAGCCCTGCGGCCTGCGCTGCGGGGCTTTTCATTTTGATTGACGGAGGCTGAACACCATGATCGTTATTCTGAAGCAGGAAGCCCGGCAGGAGCAGATTGACAAGCTGACGGCGTTTTTTACCCAAATGGGGCTGAAGATTCACCTGTCCCAGGGCGAGCACTCCACCATTATGGGCCTGGTGGGCGATACCAGCCGCATTGATGAGGATATGATCGTCACCCTGGATGATGTGGAGGCCGTGCGCCGCATTCAGGAGCCGTACAAAAAGGCCAACCGCAAGTTCCACCCGGCGGATTCCGTGGTGGACTGCGGCGGCGTGAAGCTGGGCGGCGGTATGTTCCAGATCATCGCCGGGCCGTGCTCGGTGGAAAGCGAGGAGCAGATTATCTGTGTGGCAAAGGCAGTAAAGGAGGCGGGAGCCACCCTGCTGCGGGGCGGAGCGTTCAAGCCGCGGACATCCCCCTATGCCTTCCAGGGCCTGCACGGGGAAGGCATCCGCCTGCTGCTGGAGGCCAAGAAGGAAACCGGGCTGCCCATTGTGACGGAAATTATGGATGCCAACCATCTGCCCATGTTTGAGGATGTGGACGTGATTCAGGTAGGCGCGCGGAATATGCAGAACTTTGAGCTTCTGAAAGAGCTGGGCAGGTGCAACAAGCCCATTTTGCTGAAGCGCGGCCTGGCCAACACCCTGCAGGAGCTGCTGATGAGCGCCGAATACATCATGGCTGGCGGCAACGAGAACGTGATTTTGTGCGAGCGCGGCATCCGCACCTTCGAAACCGCTACCCGCAACACCCTGGACCTGAGCTGTGTGCCGGTGCTGCACCAGCTGACCCATTTGCCTGTGATTGTTGACCCCAGCCACGCTACCGGCGTCAGCAGGCTGGTGAAGCCCATGTCCCTGGCAGCAGCGGCCTGCGGTGCGGATGGTTTGATTATTGAAGTGCACAACGACCCCAAGCATGCCCTGTGCGATGGTGCCCAGTCCCTGACCCCGGCGGAGTTTGCCGATGTGGCTGCCCGGGTACAGGCGGTGCGCAGCTGCCTGTAAGGCAGGCGGTGAAAAGAAAAAGCCAAGCTGTTTGTTGCGCAGCCTGGCTTTTTTCTATTCAGCATCGCAGAACTGGTAATCCTCATCGGAGGAAACGAACACATCGAACACCTTTTGCTGGAGGTCTTCATCCTCCACAGGCTCGTATTCGTCCGCTTCGGTGATGCGGTAAATCTCGATGCTTTCCTCGTCCTCCTCGCCGTTCAGGCAGGCCAGCACAGCGTATCGGCAGCCGTCCAGGTCAATCTCGTCCAGCAGCTGATAGGGAGTGTCCTGCCCGTCCTCGTCCGTCAGGAGAATGATGTTCTCGTCCTGCATGGGTCAGTTCATCCTTTCGGCAATAGCCCGGAGGAATTCCTTGCTGTTGACGGCGTTGGCTTCGCCATCCCAAAGGAGCGCCAGATCCTTGGT
>CAYMOM010000001.1:0-52885 GCA_964391995.1 uncultured Faecalibacterium sp. | reverse complement strand
CATTTACCAAATCGCCTAACGGAAGGCGGCTGTATGCCTGGCGAAAAGAAACGGTCGAGCGCTCTTTTGCCGAAGCGAAGGTCAATCATGGCCTCCGCTTTGCGCGCATGCTCGGCCTTCAGAACATGCGCGAACAGTGCTTCCTGACCGCCGCTGTCCAAAACATCAAACGCCTGATCAAGGCTTCTTTTTTATTTGCGTTTCGGTTTCTGGCTTCTCCTTGCGCGCACAAACCCCTGATTCTGGTGGGAATCAGGGCTTTGTGGGCGGGCTGAGGCCTGCTTGCAGGCCAGGCAGTAACGGAGCGCAAATCCTCGAAAAAGTGGCTTTGCCATTTTTTCGACACCCATCGCCGTGCATGATATGCATGGCGATGGAAAACAGCAAACATGCGCTTTTGTGTGGTTTTCTGGGCCTTTTTTGTCCAAAATGGTTGACACAAAGTGAAGAACACGGTATAATATTTAATATCTTTATATTCATGCGGCTTTTCTGCATGCCGATGAGGGTTCCGGTAAGCGGATTTGCAGAAGGCACGGATGAAGATGAAGAAAAAAATAAAAGTGGAGGGAAACATCATGAACAAAACCCTGAAGTCTGTTGTCTCGGTTGTTTTGTGCCTGATGCTCGGCATGAGCATGCTTGCGACTGCGTCTGCCGAACAGACTGCTTACAAGCAGGCAGAGTACAATACCACCACGCAGACCATGCCCAGCAACTGGAATGAATTCACCTACGCCGACAACAATGACACCCAGATCATGGACTACATCGCCTCCTCCTTCTACTCCTACGATTACAAGTTCGAGGACGATAAGAAGTACAACGAGGACGGCACCATCAACAAGGATGGCATCGTTCCCGGCGCTTACACCACCAATTACACCGCCGCCACCAAGCTGGAGGATGTGACCGCCACTGTTGACGCCAAGTGGGGCTACACCGAAGAGGAAAAGGCCAAGGGCGGCTATGCCTGGAAGATCACCCTGCGCGATGACCTGAAGTGGGATGACGGCACCGCCATCACTGCTGCGGATTTCGAGTACTCCATGCAGCAGCTGCTGGATCCTGCCTTCATGAACTTCCGCGCCAACACCTACTACGATACCCTGAAAATCAAGGGCGCCAAGAGCTATTTCTTCCAGAACGAAGAAGGCACCTATGACACCCTGGGCTCCAAGGGCTATGCCTCCATCCAGGAAGCGCTGGAAGCCGGCGAGACCGTGTATGCCAACGTGTGGAATCTGTGGGGCGCTCAGGGCTACACCGATGCCGATGGCAACGAGTGCCCCGAGTATGTGTCTGTGACCGACACCACCATCTACGACAATGCCGAAAAGACCGATGCCTTCTCCGGTGCTGATCTGTATGCGGGCTATGCCGCCTACATGGAGCCCGGCGCTGGCTACGGCTATGACGCTACCATCTACTCCGAGAACACCGACCGCGATGTTGCTTGGGACCGTGTTGGCGTTTATGCCATTCCTGAAGAGAATGCCATCGTCATCTGCCTGGGCGTTTCCTTCGATTTCCTGAAGGAAGATGGCTCCCTGTCCGTTTGGGCGCCCTACTACCTGTCCAGCCTGCCCCTGGTTCACAAGGAAAAGTACGAGGCTTCCAAGATCGCTCCCGCTGCCGGCGCGACCCTGTGGACCTCCAACTACAACTCCTCTCTGGAAACCACTGCCAGCTGGGGCCCCTACAAGCTGGTTGAGTTCGAGGCCGGTTCCCACTATCGTCTGGAAAAGAACGAGAACTGGTTCGGCTGGAACATGGAAGAGTACAAGAACCAGTACAACATCACCGCCATCAACTGCCGCAAGGTGGAAGAGTTTGCCACCCGCTGGATGGGCTTCCTGAACGGCAGCTATGACGACGGCGAGCTGCAGACCGAGAACGTCGGCGAGTACCTGGATTCCAAGTACCTCTACTTCACCTCTACCTCCACCGGCACCTTCGGCATGCAGCTGTTCTCCGACCTGTCCGTTCTGAAGAACAGCGGCCGGAACAACGGCATCCTGGCCATCCAGGAGTTCCGTCATGCCTTCAACCTGTCCCTGAACCGCAGCGACATCGTGGAAAAGATCTGGCCCGGCACGGCTATTCCCTGCTTCGGCCTGCTGAACAGCGGCTACTACTATGATATCGAGAACTCCTCTGACCTGGATGACGGCGGCCAGTACCGCAACGCCACCATCGCCAAGGAAGGCGTTCTGCGCGCCTATGGCTACACCCAGGGCGAGGACGGCCTGTGGGCTACCGGCGACATGTCCGGCATGGATACCGATGAAGCCTATGAGACCCTGACCGGCTACAACCCCACCGTGGCTAAGGAAAAGATTAAGGAAGCCATCGCTATCCTGAATGCTGATCCCGAGAAGTACGGCTACGATGCCACCAAGAACATCACCCTGGTGTACGGCTCCTCTGTTGACAATGACAAGCAGCGCTTCCGCGCCGGCTATCTGCAGGATGTGCTGGACGACCTGACTGCCGGCACCGAGCTGGAAGACAAGATCGACGTGGTGTTTGACGCCTCCGCCGGCGCCCAGTGGGCGGAAGCCTTCCGCAGCGGTTCTACCCAGATCGGCTTCGGCTACGGCTTCTCCGGCAACGCCTTCAACCCCTATGACATCGTGGGTGCTTTCGTTAATCCCGAGGATTCCCTGAACTATCACCAGTACTGGGATACCACCGCCATCGACATGACCCTGACCCTGCCCGCCGGCGATTACGAAGGCGCTGGCGAAACCATCACCATGAACGTGGCGAACTGGTACTATTGCCTCAACGGCGTTGCTGCTGAGAATAACCAAATCAATACCTATGACTGGGGTTCCGGCAAGGCTCCCGTTGAGACCCGGCTGATGATCCTCTCCGCTCTGGAAGAGCTGACCATCAAGGAGTCCCGTTCCGTTATGCTGATCGCTGACGGCGGCGGATCCTTCCTGGGCGCGAAGCTGTCCTACATCTCCAACGAGGATAACGTGTTCATGGGCTTCGGTGGCATCCGCTACATGGAAGTCAACTACACCGATGCCGAGTGGACCGAGTTCGTTGCTGCCAACAACAACGACCTGTCTGCCGAGTACCGTAAGTCCGAGTAATTTGAAGGCTTCTTCATCCCTCGGATGAAATGACCGCAAACGGCGGTGGGCCTCTGCGCTCACCGCTTGTTTGCGGCATATGTGTCAAAAAAAGATTCATCAGGCGCCCCCAACCGCAGCAAACAGGTATCTCCCCCTGAAGCAACCAGCAAATCCCATGGCCGCGCGGATAAAAAGCCAGGCGGCCGATCAAGAAAATGGCTGCAGCAGCAGCTATTTCGATGTTTGTGAGCATCGGGCCGAAGGAATGCCAACCGGCATCGGACGGACTGAATGTTATTGAGCATCAGGCTGACGGCGGCGCACAGAAGCATTCTTCACGCAGCGCCTTTTTGTCAGCTGCTATGTGGCTCAGACACTAAAAACGGAAAACAACAAAACAGAGGAGAAAAACCTATGTATATGTTTAAATATGTGTCGAAGCGCTTGGGCTTGATGCTGCTTACATTCAGCATCATCTTCACGATGAGCTTCGTCCTGATCAAACTCCTGCCCATCCCCACCACCGCACTGCCCGGCCAGGATCCCGAGGTTGTCATGAAAACCCTGGAGGGCCGCGGCTGGATTACCAACATCCGGAAGGGTGCCAACGGCGTCTATAATTACGACCGGGTGCCCATCTTCCTCCAGTTTGGCAACTATCTTTCCCGCATCATTACCAAGGGCGATTTCGGCATCGCCACCACCTATGGCGAATATCTGAACATGGATATCTGGCAGGTCTTTGTCAAGCATCTGCCACCCACGATTCTGATTAACATCTATTCCACCCTGATCGGTGTGCCGATCGGCCTGGCGCTGGGCATCATCGCAGCGCTGAAAAAGAATAAATGGCAGGATCAGCTGATTAACGTTGTCATTATTCTTCTGATTTCCGTACCTTCCATCGTACTGGCGCTGATCATCCAGTATGTGTTCTGCTTTAAGCTCAACTGGTTCCCGTTAACCATGTCCACCAGCAACGATTATTTCTCCTGGCCTGTGTTCCGCTCCATGCTGCCCGCGGTGTTTGCGCTGTGCCTGGGCTCCATTGCCGGATATGCCCGCTATACCCGCGCCGAGCTTTCCGAGGTGCTTACCGGCGAATTTATGCTGCTGGCCAGAACCAAGGGACTCACCAAGCGGCAGGCCATCTACCGCCATGCCATGCGCAATTCCATGGTGGTCATTTTCCCCTCCATTCTGAGCGAGTTCGTTTCTGTGCTTTCCGGCTCGCTGATCATTGAAAAAATGTTCGGCATCAACGGCGTGGGCGGCCTGTATCTGAACTCCATTACCTTCCAGGACTATGACTTCTTCATGCTGCTGTCCGGCTTCTACACTTTGGTCAGCCTGACTGCCAGTATCGTAATCGATATCAGCTACGGCTTCATTGACCCGAGAATTAGAATGGGAGCGAAATAAAGATGGACAAGAAGAATATTCCCGTGGACATTGATGTTTCAAAGCTTCGATTTGCTACCAGAAATGATTTGTTGCACGACAACAAATTCGAAACCAAGCCCGTAAGCTATTTCCAGGGTGCCTTCCAGCGCTTCAGCAGGAATAAGGGCGCCGTGGTCGGCGGCACGGTGATTGCCGTGCTGGTGCTTTTCGCGCTTATCGCACCCTACTTCACCCCCTTTAAGCCTGCCTATTATGATATGGTCTATGCCTATGCCTATCCCAAGCTGAACTGCTTTGCCGAAAGCGACATCAATTTCTGGGATGGCTGCAAGAGCAAGACCACCAGCTATGTGGGCTACCTGAAGGATCTGGCTATTGCCGTTGAAACGGGCAGAGAGGTCATCAAGAACGGCGAATACACCATCAGCGAGGATGGCAAGGAATACACCTATCGCTATGATACCTATTATGGCGTGGGCTTTGGCAAGTATAAGACCATCTCCACCGAGGAATTCAATTCCATCCAGGAATATCAGCTGAGAACGGGCCGGCAGGTGCTCTATCCCATCGTCAAGGTTTCGGACAGGCCGAGCCTGGAAAAGAACAAGTACGATGCCAATATCTACTATAAGCTGGAAAACGCCAAGGCCTCCGTTGTCCGGCCCAAGCTGGACAAGGAAGGGAACATCGTCAACAACTATTGGCGGTACGAAGATGGCAAGGCCAGCACCTCCATCCCGGAGTACAATTCCCTGCGCATTGAGGGCGAAAACGGCATCCAGGATAAGGGCAAGACCTACTACTACGCCTACGGCCGCAAGGTGGACGGCGGTATTGAGGTTCGTGCCGAGTATTACGAATACTATATCTATCAGCATACCGAGGTGCTCAAGGACGGCATTACGGAGCCTACGTTCATCTTCGGTACCACCCAGACCGGCAAGGATATCTTCGCCTGCCTGGCCTATGGCGCACGCTTCTCTTTCGTGTTTGCCACGGTTGTTGCAGTTGTCAATTTCATTGTGGGCGTAATCTGGGGCTCCATTTCCGGCTACAGCGGCGGCAGGGTTGACCTGTATATGGAGCGCATCGCAGATATTCTGGGTTCCGTGCCCACCATGATCGTCATCACCCTGCTCAAGTATCATATGGGCGCTTCCAGCCAGGCGCTGGTGCTGTTTATAGCCTTCTTTGTCACAGGCTGGATTGGCATGGCAGGCACCACACGCATGCAGTTCTACCGCTTCAAGAACCAGGAATACGTTCTGGCGGCAAGAACGCTGGGCGCCCGGGATTCCCGCATCATGTTCAAGCACATTTTCCCCAACGGCCTTGGCACCATCGTGACCAGCGCCGCGCTGGTGATCCCCGGCATGATTTACTCCGAAACCAGCCTTACCTATCTGGGCATCATCAATCTGGAGGCAGGCAATACCACCTCTGTGGGCACGCTGATTGCGGCAGGCCAGCAATCCATCACCGCCGATGCAGCCTATGTGGCTCTCTTCCCCTGCCTGTTCCTGATCCTGCTGATGCTGAGCTTTAACCTGTTCGGCAACGGATTGCGCGATGCGTTCAATCCTTCTCTGAGAGGAACGGAGGATTAAGCATGAATAAAGAGATTAAACTGTCCGTCAATGATCTGAAAATCTCCTTCCGCACAGATGCCGGCAAGGTGCAGGCTGTGCGTGACATCTCCTTCGACCTCTACAAGGGCGAAACACTGGCTATCGTGGGCGAGTCCGGCTCCGGCAAGTCCGTAACTTCCAAGGCCATCATGGGCATTTCTGCCGGCAACTCCATCTATGAGGGCGGCGAAATCCTCTACGACGGCCAGGACCTGACCCGCATCCCCGAGGAGGAAATGCACAAGCTGCGCGGCGACAAGATCGCCATGATCTTCCAGGATCCTCTTTCCTCCCTGAACCCCATCATGCGCATCGGCAAGCAGATTACCGAGGCCATGCTCCTGAAGAACAAGGCCAACCGCAAGGAAGGCCGCGTGACCTTCAACAAGACCCTGACCATCCTTTCCGAAACCATCAAAAAGGCCCTGCATGAGGATCCCAAGAACAGCATCACCGATGCCGAGGTGGATCATTTCATCAAGACCTTCGACAGCTTCAACATCCAGGCCATCAAGTTGGAAAACAGCTATAATGATTCCCGCACCGCCGCGGAGGAAATGATCTCCGCCATCGAGGATCTGCTCTTCATGACCGAGAACCGGCAGAAGGTGGATGTGGTGTCTTCCCTGAACCTGATTAAGAGCAGGCTTCGGGAAATCAAGGATCATTACTTCATTTCCAGCTATGCCGCGCGGCTGAAGGAGCACCTGGCGGCTATTGATACCGTCCTGAAAGCCGAGCGGGCCAAGGTGTCCACCCTGGAAGTTTTCAGGAAGCTGGCGGGCAATGGCGCATCCAAGAACGAGGCATCCCCCGAAACGGCTGAAAAGCTCCAGGAGCTGGAAAAAACCGCCCGGGAAATGCTGGAATTGCCCCTGTATAACTTCTTCCGCATTGGTTACTATGTGCTGAAGCACCCCAACAGCGACCTGAGCCAGATGCCTGCCGACGAAGCCAATGAAATGGCTGTGAAGTTCCTTGACGAGGACTTTATGGATTCCTTCATGGTGCTGGTGCGCAAGGCAATCCAGTATTCCTTTGACAAGACGATTCAGAACAAGAAGACCGCCGTGGAGGAAATCAAGCGTGCCAGCAGCTTCTTCAAGGCCGGCAACTTCACCGCCCAGGATGCTGAAAAGCACTGCAAGCAGGTCAATGCCAGCGTTTCTGCCGCCATCGATCCTCTGGCCATCGTTAAGGACAGCGTGGCGTATACCTTTGGCAGCGCGCTGGAAAGGGAAGTGGAGAAATACTTCTTCTATCTGAAGAACAACCCCAAGGAGGAGGCCCGCTTTGCCCGGCAGACCAAGCAGCGCGAGGCACTGCTGGCCAAGGGCAAGAAGGTGGATTGGAAGATCGTTCCCAAATCCGTTATCGAGCCTGAGGTGCAGATTGCCGCAATCGATTCCATCCTCAACCGGGTACTGAACCGCTTTGAGGCCGATATTGCTGCCGCTGGTGACTTTGATGCGGACAAGCGCTGCACGGAGATCATCGATTTCCTGAAGGAAAAGGCTTCCCAGGTGGTTTATACGCTGACCAAGCGCATCGCCAAGGAAAAGGCCATCAAGCTCATGGAGGAGGTTGGCATTCCCGAGGCCAGAATGCGCTACCGCCAGTATCCCTTCGAATTCTCCGGCGGCATGCGCCAGCGCATCGTGATCGCCATCGCGCTTTCTGCCAACCCTGATATTCTCATCTGCGATGAGCCTACCACCGCCCTTGACGTGACCATCCAGGCGCAGATTCTGGAGCTGATCAACCGGCTGAAGAAGGAGCGCAATCTTTCCATCATTTTCATCACCCATGACCTGGGCGTTGTTGCCAACATGGCGGATCGAATTGCCGTGATGTATGCCGGCAAGATTGTGGAGTATGGCACGGCGGAAGAGGTTTTCTACAACCCGCAGCACCCCTACACCTGGGCGCTGCTGTCCTCCATGCCCGACCTGGATACCAATGAGAAGCTGGACGCCATCCCCGGCACGCCGCCCAACATGATCTATCCCCCTGTGGGTGATGCCTTTGCCGAAAGGAACAAGTACGCCCTGGAAATCGATTTTGAGGTGCAGCCGCCCATGTATGAGGTTTCTCCAACGCATTATGCTGCCACCTGGCTGCTCCATCCCGATGCGCCCAAGGTGGAGGTGCCCAAGATCATTACCGAGCGTATCCGGCGGATGAAAGAGAGGTGGGCCGAAAATGGAGAATCGTGAAGTACTTCTGAAGGTGGATCACCTTTGCCAGTATTTTCGTCTGGGCCGCAAGGATCTGAAGGCCGTGGATGATGTGAGCTTTGAGATCAGGAAGGGTGAATCCTTCGGCCTGGTGGGTGAATCCGGCTGCGGCAAGACCACGACCGGACGCTCCATCATCAAGCTGTATGACATTACCTCCGGCAATGTTTACTTTAAGGGCGAGCGCATCAGCGCCGGCATCCGCTCCTATCAGGATGCCATCGCCACCGCCCGGGCCGATGCCTCCGCCAGGATCAAGGAGCTTCAGAGCGAAGCAAAGGCGGATGCCGCCAAAAAGCCCCAGGTGCAGGCTGAAATTAAAAAGATTCAGGAGGAGCGGGACAGGATCATTGCCGAAAACCGCGCCCTGATCCGGGAGGCCAAGGCCAGCAATAAGGATGTGGACAAGCGGCACGTGGCCACCCTGCTCAAGGAACTGGAGGATGAATATACCCCCAAGCTGAAGGCCGCTGCCAATGATCCTGAAAAGCTGAAGCAGCTGAAGAGCGAATATCAGAATCGCTGCCGCGTGGCCAAGAACACCAAGCTGATTACACAGATCCAGATGATCTTCCAGGATCCCATCGCCTCGCTGGATCCCCGCATGACCGTCCGCGACATTATTGCCGAAGGCCTGGTCATCAAGGGCATTACCGATAAGGACTACATCAACGAAAAGGTCTATGAGATTCTGGAGATGGCAGGCCTGGTGCGCGAGCATGCGGATCGCTATCCCCACGAGTTCTCCGGCGGTCAGCGCCAGCGCATCGGCATTGCCCGGGCGGTGATCATGCAGCCCGAAATGATCATTGCCGATGAGCCTGTTTCCGCGCTGGACGTGTCCATTCAGGCGCAGGTAATCAACCTGCTCAACGACCTGAGAGAGCGCCTGGGCCTGACCATCCTTTTCATTGCCCACGATCTTTCGGTGGTCAAGTATTTCTCCGACCGGATCGGCGTGATGTACTTTGGCAAGATGGTGGAGCTGGCGGATTCGGACGAGCTTTTCAGAAATCCGCTGCATCCCTATACCAAATCCCTTCTTTCCGCCATCCCGCTGCCCGATCCGGTGTATGAGAAGAAGCGCACGAGAATCATCTATAACCCCATTGCGGAGCATGATTATTCCGTGGATAAGCCCTCCTTCCGGGAGATTGCTCCCGGCCATTTCGTGAACTGCAATGATGCGGAAGAGGCGAAATACCGGCAGCAGCTGAAGTAACTGGGCAGCGGACAGGAGCAGTGAACAGACGATGAAAGCATCATGGAAAAAATACGCGGTCAGCATTGGCGTTGAGTTGCTGATGGCCTTCCTGGTGGTTATGTCCAAGGGGTTTTTCAGCGAAAGCCCATCGGTCAACGTGCAGATTCTGGCCGATGCCTTCTTTGTTCCGGGTGTGCTGATGACGCTCTTTGCGGGCATGATGTTTATCAGCGGCGAGGGTGGGCTGATCGGTATTGGGTTTGTCATCCGAAATGCTGTCCTTTCCCTGATCCCCATGGGCCGGGCAAAGCATGAAGTCTATGCTGATTACCGGGCGCGCAAGATGGCTAAGGCCAAAAAGGGCGGCGTGCGCTATGTGCTGTTGCCCGGGCTGGCCTTCCTTGCCATCGGAATCGCCCTGTCCTGTTACTGGAGCACGGCCTATTACAGCGGTTTCAGCATGTAAAGCGTTCGCGCTGAACAGCAAAATACGGCGCCCCGTTTGCAGCAGCCGGTATGCCTGCAAGCGGGGCGCCTTTTTTACGCAAAAGGGCAGGGGAGCACCCGTCTGCTGCGGGCTGGGATGCTGGAAATACTGCTTTTTCTGTAAAAGTTCTGCAAAACTCTTGCAATATTTGAACGGTGCTACTATAATAAGTTGATGCGATTTTCCAACCGGGGTGACGATATGAAACACTTTCTTTTTCTTGCGCTGGTTTGCCTGCTGCTGCCCTGCCTGGCCCTGGGCGAAGGGGACATGGTGCCCATGGATGACGAGGGCCATGTGCTGCTGGAAAGCACCGAAAGCCGGCTGCTGGCCTTGGGGGACGAGGGCGCCGATGTCAGCGAGCTACAGCAGCGCCTGGCTGACCTGAACTATTACGAGGGCAGCATTTCCGGCACCTATGGTGAAAGCACCCAGGCTGCCATCAAGGCCTTCCAGGTGGATTTCGGCCTGGAAAGCAACGGCATTGCCGATGCGAAAACCCAGGCGGAGCTGTTTGCTGCCCTGTATCGCCCCCTGGCCTACGGTGCCTCCGGCGAGGATGTGAAGCGCCTGCAGACCCGCCTGACGGAGCTGGGCTACTACACCGGCAAAATCACTGGCAACTACCTGGACAGCACCCGGAACGCCGTGAAGGAGTTTCAGCAGAAAATGGGCGAAACTGCCACCGGCGAAGCGGATGTGGACACCCAGGCCCTTTTGTATGGCGGCGGCGCCCTTTCTGCCCATGCGGTGGTGGAAACCACCCCGGAGCCGGATGTGCCCGACCTGGACAGCCTGTCCTTTCAGGTGGTGGAGGACGAAAGCCTGCTGACGCCCACCCCTGCGCCTGAGGTGCCCTACAAAAAGCAGCTGGCCCGGAACTCCACCGGCACCCTGGTGAAGCAGCTGCAGGAGCGCCTGACGGAGCTGGGCTACTACACCGGACCTATCAGCGGCAATTTCCTGGGCCACACCGCCAATGCCGTGAAGGCCTTCCAGACCCAGAACGGCCTGAAGGCAGACAGCATTGTGGGCCAGGAAACCTGGAACATGCTTTTCAATACGGCTGACATCATCGGCCCGGAGGATACACCCAGACCTACCCCCACGCCCACCCCTGTACCCTTTGCCATCACTGTGGATGTGACCAACCAGGTTACCACCGTGTACGGCAGGGATGAAAACGGCGATTACACCGTGGTTATCCGGCAGATGCTGTGCTCCACCGGCACCAAGAAAAACCCCAGCGATGTGGGCGATTGGGTGCTTTCCGGCCGCACGGCCCGGTGGTGCTACTTCCCCACCTGGGGCAGCTATGCCCAGTACTGGACGAAGATCAACGCTTCCATCGCCTTCCACTCCGTGATCTACAACACGGTGGACACCATGGACTTGTCTGTGAAGAGCTACAAAAACCTGGGCAAGCGTGCCTCCCATGGCTGCATCCGCCTGACGGTGGCCGATGCCAAGTGGATTTTCAACAATTGCGGCCAGGGCACCGTGGTGACCATTACCGAGGATCTGCCGGCTGACCCGGAGCTGGTGGCCTCACTGGCTGTGCCCGAGCTGAACTACAAGAACATGCTGCCCAAGGAAACGCCCCAGCCCACGGCAGAGCCTATCTATGTCCCCGGCGCACAGCCGCCCCAGCCCCTGACCAAGCTGAAGAAGGGCGATTCCTCCGAGGCCGTTTACTGGATGCAGAAAAAGCTGACGGCCCTGGGCTACTACAGCGGCAAGTGCTCCGGCACCTACCTGGCTGGCACCGTCAACGCCGTGAAGGCCTTCCAGAAGGATAACGGCCTTTCTGCCGATGGGGTTGCCAGTGTGAAGACCCTGGAGCTGCTCTACGCCCAGGAGCTGGCTACACCCACCCCTGAACCCACTGAAGTGCCCATCCCCACGCCGGAAACTTAACATCCGCCTGCACGTTCCTGTGGCGTGCAGGTTTTTTGTCTGGTATTCTTTCCTGGTTTGTGTTACAATGAAGGCAACATCAGCAAGGAGGTTCCATAGATGAAACTTTTAACGCCGCCCATGGGGTGGAATAGCTGGAATACCTTTGGCAGCAATATTTCCGACGAGCTGATTCGCTCCACCGCCCGCACCATGAAGGAAAAGGGCTACCTGGAAGCCGGGTATGATTACATTGTGATTGACGACTGCTGGTGCCTGAAGGAGCGGGACGAGAACGGGCGTCTGGTGCCCGACCCGGAGAAGTTCCCCCACGGCATGAAGGCCTTGGCGGATTACGTCCACTCCCTGGGGTTCAAGTTTGGCATGTACTCCTGTGCCGGCGTGCGCACCTGCGCCGGGTATCCCTCCTCCTTCGACCATGAATTTGTGGACGCGAAAACCTTTGCCCAGTGGGGTGTGGACTACCTGAAGTACGACTTTTGCAACTTTCCCGCCAGCGCTGACGGCATGAACCGCTATGCCACCATGTCCATGGCGCTGAAGGCCTCCGGGCGGGATATTCTCTTTGCCGCCTGCAACTGGGGCAGCGACAAACCCTGGACGTGGATGAAATCCCTGGGCGCCCATATGTACCGCTCCACTGGCGACATTCAGGATAACTTCAAGTCCTTCTCCGAGATTGCCCGCTCCCAGGTGGAAAATTTCTGCATGTCCGGTCACGATTGCTACAACGATATTGATATGCTCACCGTGGGCATGTACGGCAAAGGCAATGTGGCCCTGGGCCAGGCCTGCACCGATGAGGAGTATCAGACCCAGTTTGCCCTGTGGTGCATGCTGGGCGCACCCCTGATGCTGGGCGGCGATGTGCGCAGCATGAACGATTTCTGCCATGCCCTGGTGCTGAACAGAAACCTGCTGCGCATCAACCAGGACAGCGAATGCCGCCCGCCCTACATTGCCTACAGGGGACGGGTGATCTACAACGGGCCCGATGTGCCCGGCGGCTGGGAGGAATACCCGGATACCGGCCTGACCATGTTCAAGCACCTGAGCGACCATGAATTTGCCATTGGCTACTTCAACTTTGCACCCAAGCCCGGCGAGGTGCCCTTCACCTTTGCCGATGCGGGCCTGCCCTATGGCTCCCGGGTGGCGCTGGCCCTGACTGACGCCATCACCGGCCAGGAACTGGGCCAGGTGCGGGACTATTACAACCTGGTGGTGCCCGCCCACGGCTGCCGCATTCTGCTGGCCAGGCTGGTGAACCTGTAATGGAGCACTGCGCCGCCTGCGGCAGGCCGCTGAGCCGCGATGAGGTGGCTGTGACCAAGAAACTGGTTAACCGGGGCGCAACCGCATTCTTCTGTGTGGACTGCCTGGCCCGCCGCTTTGAGGTGCAGCCGGAGGACATTGAGGAGCGCATCCGCCACTTCAGGCAGATGGGGTGCACCCTGTTTGACGAAAATCCGTAAAGTGCCGCCCGATATTTACAAAAAAGCAATGGGGCTGGAAGAATATTCGCTCATTCTTCGTTGTATGTTCAGAAACCAATGACAAAGGGGGATGACCCATGAAAAAATGGCTGGCACTTTTGCTGACACTGGCCCTGATGGTGTCCGCCGCCCTGGCGGAGGAAACCCCGGTGGAGACCCTTCTTCCCCTGGTGGATGCCGCAGCGGCCCAGGCCCTGCGCAAGGACGGCGACACCCGCTACTGTGGCGTTCGTACCATGGCGGTGGACTGGAATGAGGACGGCGATGCCCTGCGCCTGCTGGGGGATGTGTACCTGGCGGAGGATCAGCTGGAAAAGCTGACCCCGGAGCAATACGCCCAGGTGCAGTGGCTTGACCAGCGGGCCGTGGTGGAGCTGCGCAAGGCCCAGGAAGGCTGGCAGGTAACATCCTTCGCCCTGGATGCGGAGTGGGAGATGGAACAGGCCGCCCAGGACTACTTTACCGCTACCATGACGGAATACGCCGCGGCGGGCTTCTCCATTCAGTATCCCGCAGTCTTTGGGGAGGAGAGCATCACCTTCACGGAAGGCGGCATTTCCGGCAAGATTGAGGGCGCTTCCTTCCTGGCGGAGCAGCTGGAAAACCCCCGGGGACTTTCCACCGAAGAAATTCTTGCCGCCAAAAAGCAGGAAACATCCGGCGCGGAAACGAATATTGATGAATATATCGGTGCAGGCCAGCTGAAGGCCGCTGCCGATGGCCAATGCCTGGTGTACATGGTGCTGGCCACGGAGGAAAGCATCTACCAGGCCGAACTGCGCTATGACGAGAACTTAATCAAGGACTTTATGCTCTATGGTGACTATATGCTCAACTCCTTCTCCGTAAGCGAGGCGGGCAACGGCTAAACCTTTTGATGGAGGATGGAACCATGAAACGTATTGCGGCACTCTGTTTGGCACTGCTTCTGCTGGTGGGCACCCTGCCCGCACAGCAGGCCCAGGCCGCTACCCTGACCATGAAGGTCAAGGGCGGCTGGCTGCGCCTGAGGGACGAGGCTTCCTTCAGCGGCGACACCATTTCCAGCTACTATACCGGCACCACCGTCACCGTGCTGAGCACCAAGGGTGCCTGGTATTACGTCCGCACACCGGACAACAAGGTGGGCTACATGTACGGCACCTACCTGACTGCCAGCTCAGAAGGCTCCGGCAGCACGGCTGATGTTACAGCCTATGTCACCAGCAAGAATGGCAAGGGTGTGCGCATGCGCACCGGCCCCGGTACCGGGTATGGCGTTGCTGCCCAGTTTGCCGTGGGCACCAAGGTTACCATCATCACCGCCGGCACCTATTGGCACTACATCAGCGTCAACGGGCAAAAGGGCTACATGATGGCGGAGTTCCTCACCACCACCGCGCCCGCCACGCCTTCCACGCCCATCACTCCGGGCACCGGCGATACGGACTACACCGCCTATGTCACCAGTGAAAACGGCAAGAGCGTGCGCATGCGCAGCGGTGCCGGCACCGGGTATGCCACCATTGCCTCCTATCCTGTGGGCACCCAGGTCAGCGTTATGAGCGTTTCCGACAACTGGAGCCGCATCCGTGTTTCCGGCAAAACCGGCTATATGATGAGCTGCTTCCTGACCACCACCGCCCCCGGCACCGGCAGCGGTTCCGGCAGCGGCACAACAGGCTTTGTCACCTATACCGCCTATGTTACCAGCGCAAACGGCAAGGGTGTGAACCTGCGCGCCATGGCCACCACGGGCAGCCAGGTGCTGGCCCAGTATCCCGTGGGCACCAGCTGCACCGTGCTGGGCCAGGTGGGCGACTGGAACCGGATTGAAATCAACGGCGTAAAGGGCTACATGATGAGCAAATTCCTGACCGTCAAGCAGCCTTCCGGCGGCGGCGGTACCGCCGGTGACAACTACACCGCTTATGTCACCAGTGAAAATGGCAAGGGCGTGTACCTGCGCAGCGGTGCCGGCAAGTCCTATTCCGCCATCGGCTTCTACGGCGTGGGCACCCAGGTAACGGTGCTCAAGCACAACGCCACCTGGGACCGTGTTCGCATCGGCACCCGGGAAGGCTACATGATGAACCAGTACCTGACCACCGTTGTGCCCGGCACCCAGGCCGTGACCGGCGTTACCCTCAGCAGCGCTGTTCCTGCCCCTGGCGATACCCTGTGGGCCAATGTGACGCCCACTGGCGCCAATGTGACCTATGAATGGATGACCGACAACGGCCTGCTGCTGGCAACCACCTCCACCCTGACCCTGAAGGCGGACGATGTGGGCCTGCGCATCCGCGTGCGCGTCACCGGAACCAATGGCTACAGCGGCAGCGCCACCAGCGCCTATGCCGTGGTGCAGAATGCCTCCACCATTGCTCCCCTGACGGGTGTGACCATTGACAGCACCACACCTGCTGTGGGCCAGACCCTGACGGCTAACCTGCAGCCCAGCGGCACTACCGCTACCTATCGCTGGATCCGTGGCGATGGCGCTGTGGTGGGCACCGCCAAGGCCTATACCGTCCAGACGGGCGATCTGGGCTTTGCCCTTTGGGTAGAGGCCACCGGCGCCAACGGCTGCACCGGCGTTGTGACCAGCGCCAAGACGGCACCCGTCAAGGCTGCCGCTGCGGAGGAGAAAGCCATCACCGGCACCGTCAGCCTGAACTTCTCCGCCCTGCTGCCCGGCGTGACGCTGAAACCCACCATTTCCGTCAATTGCCCCAGCATCACCTTCCACTGGTATGTGGGCGGCACGGAGGTTTCCACCGCCAGCACCCTGACCGTTACCAAGGACATGGAGGGCAAGGAAATCAAGCTGATCGTCCTTCCTGCCGCCGGCAGCGGCTATACCGGCCAGGTGGAAAGCAATGTTTGCACGGTGCTCTCCACCAGCGTGGCTACCACCACCGATCTATAAACCCTGTGGCCTGCTGCGCCAATGCAGCAGGCCTGCTTTTTCGGCATACCCCGCCGCTGCCGGGCGTTTCCCGGACGATTGGGAAGAACAATAGAAAAACAATCGGTTTTTGCAAGAAACAGTTGACATGCCGCCGGGAGTGTGGTATGATGTGCCCATCACCAAAGGAAAGGGGAAAGCACCATGAAGAAGACCGCTATGATGTCCATGATGATGCGCATGTGCAGCATGTGCATGCGTTTGCGTGTCCAAACTTCGATGGGCTTTCAGATAGACGGGTGAGCCGCACCACGGTGCAGGCTGCATCCGGATGAGAAGGGGAGCTTCATCGGAGGCTCCCCTTCTTTTTATCCCAAATCCTGGCGTGAAAGGAGCTCATCCCATGAACGGAGCAGCAAAACGATTGGTTCAAACCAACCGGGAAAGCAGACGAATGCGATGCATTGCCTGCCGCCCAACACCCACTGCAACGAATTTATGAAGGAGAGATTGCTATGAAGAAGTTCCTGTCCGTGATCCTGGCTGCCCTGCTGGTTCTGTCCTGCGTTTCCGCCCTGGCCGATGGCCTGACCATCGCCGTGCCCAACGACCCCACCAACGAGGGCCGCGCCCTGCTGCTGCTGGAGGCCAATGGCTACCTGAAGCTGAACCCCGATGCTGGCGTTACCGCCACTGCTGCCGATGTTGTTGAAAATCCCCTGAACATCCAGTTCTATGAGGTGGAAGCCGCTATGGTGCCCAATGTGCTGGCAGACGTGGACTACGCCATCATCAACAACAACTTCGCTCTGGACGCTGGCCTGAATCCCGTGAAGGATTCTCTGGTAATCGAGAGCGCTGATTCCCCCTACTCCAACGTGCTGTGCGTGAAGGCCGGCAACGAGGAATCCCCCGAGGCCAAGGCCCTGGCTGCCGCCCTGAACAGCCAGAAGGTTGCCGACTACATTGCCGAAACCTACAATGGTGCTGCCGTGTCTGTTGTGGCTGAGCCTACCGATGGCTTCGACGCCACCGTTGATTACGCTGCTCTGGCCGGCAAAACCATTACCGTAGCTGCTTCTCCTACCCCCCATGCCCAGATTCTGGCCGTGGCTGCTGAAATCCTGGCTGAGAAGGACGTGAAGCTGGAAGTGATTGAATTCTCCGATTATGTGCAGCCTAACATGGTGGTGGAGAGTGGCGAAGTGTTTGCCAACTACTTCGCTCATATCCCCTATCAGGAGAACTTCAACGCGGAAAACGGCACCAGCATCGTTGTGGTGGCCCCCATCCACGTGGAGCCCATGGGCCTGTACGGCGGCAAGCAGGCTGACCTGACTGCCCTGACCGTGGAGTAATGACCAATGCGGGCACACCGGCTGTCCCTTTGCGGGAGGCCGGTGTGCCTTTGCGTGTACGGAGGAGCACCCGATGATTGAGATTCGCAACCTGTCCAAGAGCTTTGTCACATCCGACGGCCCGGTGGACGCGCTGAAAAACGTGAACCTGACCATCAATGACGGGGACATTTATGGCATTATTGGCATGAGTGGCGCCGGCAAGAGCACGCTGGTACGCTGCATCAACATGCTGGAGCGCCCCACGGAGGGGAACATCCTGCTGGATGGCCGGGACCTGGGCAGCCTGAACAAAAAGCAGCTGCGGGACGTGCGCCACAAGGTGACGATGATCTTCCAGGGCTTCAACCTGCTGATGCAGCGCACCTGCCTGAAGAATGTGATTCTTCCCCTGAAGCTGTCCGGCGTGCCCAAGGCCGAGGCGGAAAAGCGCGGCAGGGAGCTGCTGGCCCTGGTGGGCCTGCCGGACAAGGCCAATGCCTATCCCGCTCAGCTTTCCGGGGGCCAGCAGCAGCGTGTGGCCATTGCCCGCGCCCTGGCCACCGACCCCCAGGTGCTGCTGTGCGATGAGGCCACCAGTGCCCTTGACCCCAAAACCACCCACCAGATTCTGGAGTTAATCCGGGACATCAACGAAAAGCTGGGCATTACCGTGATCGTCATCACCCACCAGATGAGCGTGGTGCAGGAGATTTGCAGCCGGGTTGCCATCCTGGAGCACGGCGCCGTGGTGGAGGAAGGCGAGGTGGCCCAGGTGTTTGCCAACCCCAAGGCGGAGGCCACCCGGAACCTGGTCTACCCCGAAATGGCGGACAGTGCTGCCATCAGCGATGTGCATGGCCAGCGTGTGCGGATTATTTTCAACGGCAGCCGTGCCGCCCGGGAGCCGCTGATTGCCCGCATGGCCATGGAGGTGGGCGTTGCAGCCAGCATTCTGGGCGCTTCCACCCGCTCCGTGGGCGACAGGGCGTATGGGTACATCCTGCTGGAGATTCCCGGCGGCCCGGACGAGCTGGCCCGGGCGGTGAACTTCCTCCGCGAAACCCCGGATGTGACGGTTTCTGTTGAAGTGGACTACGCAGCCAAGGAGGTGCAGTAAATGAACCTGCAAAACGCTTTTACCCCGGAAAAACTCCAGGAAGCGTGGGAAATTTTCTGCAGCGATTTTCCCCTGGCCCTGTGGGACACCCTGTATGTAACCCTGATTTCCACCCTGTTCGCCATTCTGATCGGCCTGCCCCTGGGCATGGTTCTGGTGGCGGGTGAGGAGAAGGGCGTGCGCCCCCTGCCCAAGTGGCTGATGAAAACACTGAATGTGATCATCAACCTGCTGCGCTCCATTCCTTTTCTGATCCTGATTGTCATGGTCATTCCGCTGACTCGGGCCCTTGTGGGCACCTCGGTGGGCACGGTGGCCTCCATTGTGCCGCTGGTGGTGGCAGCCTTTCCCTTTGTGGCGCGCCTGGTGGAAAGCAGCCTGCGGGAGATTAACCCGAACATTATCGAAACGGCCCAGTCCATGGGCGCCACACCCATGCAAATTCTTCTGCATGTGATGCTGCCGGAAAGCGTGCCGTCCCTGATCAACAACTTCACCCTGGCCATTACCACCATCATGGGTTATACCGCCATGAGTGGCGCCATCGGCGGCGGCGGCCTGGGCAAGATTGCCATCATGATCGGCTACAACCGCTACAAGTACGCCGTGCTGTACCTGGCGGTGATTGTCCTGGTGATCCTGGTACAGTTCTTCCAGTCCATTGGCACCAAACTGGCCACCAAATGTGACAAGCGCCTGAAAAACTAGCCAGGGGCGCTGCCCCTGGACCCCGCTTAAGGGCCGAAAGACCCTTAAGAATCCCGGGCGGGACAGCCCGACTGGGTTACAGCCAAGCGTGGGTCACGGCGCGCAAAGGGGCGCCGCGACGCAGGTGAGCTGCGCCTGTGGTACAGCATGAGCTTTATAAAAAATGATCCGCTCTCCATACGGAAAGCGGACTTTTTTGTTGAAGCGAACCGCTGCTGCCCCGCGTCGCGGCGCACCCTCCGTGCGCCGTGACCCCTGCAAGGGAACCGCCCAAGTTCCAATCCACAAGCCTGGAATTCTTAAGGGATGAAATCCCTTAAGCGGGAGTCCAGAGGGCAGCGCCCTCTGACGGCGTTACTGGTTTTTCAGGTATTGAAAGATGTCGTGGGCGATGGGGGCTGCGGTGCTGCCGCCGCCTTCGCCATCCTCGATGGATTCCACCAGGACGCTGACGGCATAGGGCAGGCTGCTATCGGCAATATAGCCTACGAACCAGCCGTAGGTAACCGCGTTGCCGGACAGGCTGCTTTCAGCTGAGCCGGTTTTGCCGCAGATGGTCAGGCCGTCTACTGCTGCCCTGGTGCCCGTGCCGGAAACAACCACATCGCCCATGTAGGCCTGCAGGGTGGCGGCAACCTGGGGTGTGACGGCGGTGCGGTAAACCTTGGGCTGATAGGCGGTGCGAACGCTGCCTGCCGGGCTGCTGACCTGCATCAGCAGGCGCGGCTCCATCATCACGCCATCGTTGGCAATGGCGGCAGCCACCATGCACATATGCATGGGCGTGGCGCCCAGGGCGCTTTGACCAATGCCCGTTGTAGCCAACTCGAACAGGGAACGGTTGTCCGTGGGATAGGAACTGTTTTCCACCACCAGGTCGCGGAAAAGGAAATTATCGTTAAAGCCAAAGCTCTCCGCCGTGCGGCGCAGGTTTTCGTCACCCAGGTTCAGCGCGGTGAGGGAAAACACATTGTTGCAGCTTTTTTTGAAGGCCTCCTGCAGGGTCAGGCTCTGGTGAATGGCGCCGCCGTAATCCCGGATGGCCTGGCCCAGCACCACCAGGCCGCCGGTGCAGGTGAAGCTGTCCTCCTCCACGCCGGGGATATTCTCCAGGGCGGAGGAGGCGGTGATGATTTTGAAGGAGCTGCCCGGCGGGTAAAGGGACTGGGTAGCCCTGTTCCAGAAGGGCTGGCCCGGGTCGGCAGCGGTGGCGGCGGTGATGTTCATAGGGTCAAAGCTGGGCAGGCTGATCTGGGCAATCAGCTCGCCGGTTTGGTAGTTCATCACCACAGCGGCGCCCTTTTTGCCCTGGGTTTTGGGGTATTGCTCGAAGGACTGGGCGATGGCTGTGCACAGCCGGCTGTCGATGGTTAGGGTCACGTTATCGCCGCGGCGGGTTTCCCCTGCCAGCAGTGCGCCAATGCGCTCGCCAAGGGAGGTTTCAAAACCGTACAGGTAGCGGGTCTGGAAGGTTTCCACACCGTTGGAAACCTGGCCCTGGCTGTCCCCCAGCAGGTGAACCACGGCCCGGCGGGCGCTTTCGTCCTCCTGGTAGACTCGCTTCCCGTCCACTGTGGTGGCCAGCACCACACCATTCCTGTCGAGAATATCGCCGGCGATGACGGTTTGCTTCTGGGCACGGACCCGGGGGTTCCGGCTGAAGGAAAACCACCTGTTGCCATAGGTGAAGATGCTGTACGCGCCATAGACTGCCAGCAGAAGGAACAGGCCAAACATGATCAGTGCCAGCATTTTGAACAGGTAGCGCTGCTGCTTCATGGGCATGCCTCCTCGCTGCCCAGCATGGCCAGGCGGGTGTCCTCGTCCAGGTCGTCCTCGTTCAGGCTGGCAACGCCCTGCACCAGGCCAATCAGGCACATGCTGGACACCAGGGACGTGCCGCCATAGCTGACAAAGGGCATGGTGACGCCGGTGAGGGGAATGAGCTTGATTACCCCGCCAATGATGACAAAGGTCTGCAAGCCCAGCAGCAGGGTGGCGCCCATGGCCAGCAGGCCGTGAAAGCTGGTGCGGGCCGCCATGGCGGTGGTGGCGCCGCGCCAGATGATAGCCACATACACCAGCAGCACGCACAGGCCGAAGATCACGCCGAACTGCTCGCAGATGACGGCGAAAATGAAATCCGTATGATAAACGGGAATGGTGCGGGGGTACCCCAGCCCCAAACCCACGCCAAACAGGCCGCCGCTGGCAATGGCCATCAGGCTTTGCACCAGCTGGTAGCCGGCGTTGTCATAGTCGCTCCAGGGGTTTTGCCAGATGGCAACCCGGCGTTTCACATGGGCAAAGAGCTTGTAGCCCATCACCGCAGCGCCTGCGCCGCCAGCCAGGCCAAGGCCTGTCAGCGCCAGGTTGCCGGAGGAGGCGTAGAACAGCATCAGGGTCACGCCGTAGTACATCAGCGCCGTGCCCAGGTCCTTCTGCAACATCAGAAGCCCCAGGCAGCCCACTGAGAAAATCAGCCAGGGCAGCAGCTTCCGCCGGCCCATGAAATAGCTGAGGATCAGCAAAAGGGACAGCTTGACAATCTCGCTGGGCTGAACGGACAGGCTGCCCACATAAAACCAGTTTTTTGCACCGTTGGTTTCTTTGCCAATCACCAGGGGCAGCGCCAGCAGCGCCAGGGAGACGGGCATCAGCAGCAGCACGGGCAGCCGCCAGTGCCTGATGATGCGCACAAGGTAAATGCAGAATACCATGGCAAACAGGCCTACGCCATAGTACAGCGCCTGCTGATAGGCATAGGCCGGGTTGGTGGCATACAGCACCAGCACGCCCAGGGCGCAGAGGAAATTGGTCAGGCTCAGCAGCAGCTTGTCCGTGGGGAAAAGCCTGGGCAGCAAATTGGTGCCCAGCCAGATCACCGCCGGAACGCCCAGGGCCAGCGCGGCGGCCTGCCAGGCGAAATCCTTCAAAAACAGCAGGAAAAACGCGCAGAAGAAGAACAGCATCACCGTGCGGGCCAGCAGCCGTGCAGGATCGCGCCGGGGCGTATCATGGTTCCTCATGGCGGCGCCTCCTTCTTGCGGCAGTGGGTGGATTCAGCCAGGAATCCTCCTGGGCAGGCTGCTGATCCCAGAAGGTTGGCTCCGGCTCCTGGGGCGGATCATCCCAGAAGGCCGGCTCCTGGGGCGGACAGGGCTGTTCCCATTCCCCGGGCGGCTGTTCCGGCTCATAGGGCGCGCAGGATGGCTCATAGGGCCGGGCAACCCGGTATTCCGTGTCCAGGCCGGCAAACAGGCGCAGGCGCAATACGGCCTGGCCCACCTGCAAAACGGAGCCGTGCACCAGGGAATATTTCCTGGCGGCGCTGCGGTGGGTCAGCTCCACATCATCCGCCACGCAGGCTGCACCGCGGAAAGGGAAAAGCAGCAGCCCCTTGCCCGGCTGGAACACAAAATCCAGGTGCCTGGGGGAAACGCCCTCCACCGGCACCACCACATCGCAGGTGCGCACATACCCCAGCACCCCGGCCCGGGGCACGGGCAGCAGCGTACCCTCCGGCAGCTGGTCGGAACCCTGCAGCACCACCATTTCGCCAATCATCCCTGCATCGGGCAGGTTTTTCAGGCGGATGTGCTTGGCCTTGCGGTCCTTCCGCAGCCAGCGGAAGGATCGCCACACGATCAGCGCACCCAGAAAGGTGAACCAATACCGTGCGCCCAGGGAAAGAATTTCATAAATGTTTTCTGGCATGGATGAACCTCGCTGAAACCAACATCACGGAAAAAGCGCCGTGTCCCATTACCCCAGCATGGCGCGGAGCCGGGCCAGCAGGGGTTTCAGGGAGCGGGGCGTTTGCCCGGGATCACGCTGGATGGAGATGGTCAGGTTTTCCGGGCGAAAAACGGACTGGGCGGCATCCAGCAGATCTTCACAGGTCAGGTCGTCATACATCTGGGCCTGGGCATCCAGGTCCGTCCGGGAAAGATCATCCGCCAGCCAGGCCCAGCCCAGCAGCTCGTTCATGCCGGAGGCATCATCCTGGTAGAAAATCAGGTTATCGGTAAACTGCATACGGGTCTGGGTCAGGCGCACAGGCCGCACATACAGGCACAGCCGGTGCAAAAGCTCAAACACCCGGCACAGGCTTTCCGCCAGGCACTCCTGGCGCACATCATAGCGGATCACCAGCCGGCGGAACATGCCCATTTCCTCCATGGTGGAGTCAATCTCCGCCACCAGGGCCTCCTCCTCCCGCAGCTGCTGGAAAAGCAGGGAATCGCCGTTTCCCGCGGTGAAGGCGTTCAGCACCTCGCCCGTCAGGGGGAAGACCCGGTCCTCGTTCAAATCAAAGGCCAGGTGCACCTTGGCCAGGCCGCCTTCCTCGTCCAGCACCAGGTCGCTGCGGCTGTCCCGCATGCAAAAGTCCAGGGGAACAGCCTGGGCGAAGGGCGGCTGGTCGAAATGGTTCTCCAGCTCGGAAAAGGCCTCCACCAGGGCCCGCTCCATGCCATCGGAGAAGTTTCCGGTCAGGCACAGGCAGGCGTTTTGCGGCTGGAACAGCAGCCGCTGCCAGCGGCGGAGGGTGGCGGCGCTCATGCCCTGCACAGTCTGTGCCGTGCCCATCAGGGAGAATCCACCGGCGGATGTGCGGCGGTAGCGCCGGGCGACCTCCTCGTCAAAGTCGCAGTCCTCCTGCTCCAGCTGGCGGAGAACCACCTGCTTTTCGGCATCAATCTGCTGCTGGGTCCAGGGTACATCGGCAAAGAAGCGCAGGAAAAGCTCCAGCACCTCATCGAAAAAGCGGGTGTGGGTCTTCAGGCGGAACACCACGCCTTCAGGATAGGTGGCACCGTCCAGCTCGGCACCAAAGCGGGCCATCAGGCTGTTCAGTCCCTCGGCGTCCAGCCCGCCAAGGCTGCGGAAGCACAGGTGCTCCAGCAGGTGGCACACGCCCTGGTTCTGCTTGTTTTCATACAGGCTTCCGCCCTTGAAATACAGGCCGAATTCCATGGCGTGCAGGTGAGGCTGACGGCTGCACAGCAGGGTCATGCCATTGGGCAGGTGATGTTCGTGCATGGCGGACATAGGGGCAACCTCCTTGCGAATAACGCTTTCATTCATTATAATAGAAAATCAATGGGATTGCAAGAAAACCAGCGCCGGGGGATGGAAAACTTGCAGAGAATCGTTATTTGTTGTACAATACTTTCCTGGAGGATGCCGCATGAAGAAGTTTTTGCTTTCGTTGCTGATACTGACGATGCTCCTCCCCTGCGCCCTGGCAGAACCAAGCCTGGAGCGCAAGGGACTGACCCTGGGCGAAGGGTATGTGTACTATCCCCAGGTGGAGGGCCTGGAGGATGAAACCCTGCAGCAGGCGGTGAATGCTGCCCTGCTGGCTGCCTCCGGTGCGGAGAAAATGTTGAACCGCCTGGCGCTGACCATGCACAGCCCATCACCCCTGCAGGCGGACTATGCCTGCAATTGGGCAGGGGACGTGCTGAGCGTTGTCACCAGCGCTGCCGGACCTGTGGAAAGCGACCGGGCCACCCGGGCCTGGTTTGCCGCCAGTGTGGACATGACGGACGGGCATATCATCACCTGGGATGAGCTGTTTGCCGATGGGGAAGCGGCGCGCTTGGCCCTGGAGGAATACCTGGAGTGGGAGCTGGCACCGGAACTGAGCGCCCACCTGCGCAACGCCCAGCTGACCCCACTGCCGGAGCAGTTCACCCTGGATGCTGCCGGGCTGACCCTGTACTATCCCCTGGAGCAGCTTTCCACCCTGTCGGACAAGCCCGGCAAGGTGAATGTGCAGTGGTACCAGCTGCGGGAGCATCTGCGCCTTGAGGAAGGCAGCCTGCTGCAGCGCATGGGTGCAGAGGCCATGCTGACCCTGGATGAAACCAGCGCCCAAAGCATCCGCACGGCTGCGGAAAGCGGCGCGCTGCCGGGCATCCCTGCAGTGCTGGGCGGCTCCATTCAGGCGGCGGTGGACGCCTATTGCCTGCTGATCGACCCCGACCTGTACGAGGGCGGACGCCTGATCCAGCTGGAGGACGGCGCTTTCCGCGATGTGTACCTTCTGACGGACAGCCTGACCGACAGCTGGGAAAACAGCGTGGTGCAGGGCATCAGGGTGGATCGCATCAACCTGTATGGCCTGTGCACCGGCGAAACCGCCCGGGAGGCCTGGCAGGCCGTGCTGGGCCAGCCGGATGCTTCCGTTGCCCTGAACGCGGACAGGGCGGAGGCCGGCCGCCTGGCGCCGGGCATCAGCGACTATTACAATTTCAATGGTGTTCAGCTGCGCCTCCATGCCGCGGAGGACGGCACGCTGAGCAGCCTGTTTATCACAAGCAAGTAAGGATAAGCGGAGGAACATCATGGCGCAAACCAAGAGAAACAAACCACGGAAGGCACAGGCGTATTCTGCCGACAGGATGGCACTTTTCCTCATTACCGGTCTGGTGCTGGTGGCCCTGGGCGTGATGATTTTTCTGGCTGTGGTGCTGAACATGGCGGGAGACGTGTTTGCAGGCCTGCGCCAGGTGTGCAGCGGCCTGGCTGGCGGCCTGGCCTTTGCCCTGCCGGTGCTGCCCATCTGGGGCGGCGTTCTGGTGATGCTCTCCACCCAGCGCAAGGCCCCTGTGCGGCCCTATGCGCTGTTTGCGCTGGTGTTCCTTCTGGTGCTGGCGGCTGTTACCCTGTTTACCCGCATTGGCACCAGCTCCCTGATGGACTATTTCTATACGGGCAACCAGTCCCGCTCCTCCGCACCCGGCGCCTTCGACCTTTTCCTGGCCCGGGCCTATGAGGTGGGCGCCCAGAAAAACGCCAGCGGCGGCATTCTTGGCATGCTGCTGGCCTGGCCCCTGTGGAAGCTGGCCGGCCCTGTTGGCGGCGGCATCATTGCGGCAGTGCTGGGCGTGGCGGCCTTTGTTCTCATGCTGCATCTGGACTGGCGCAAACTCTTCGGCAAGGTGCAGGAGAAACAGGACATCCGCCGCATCGCCCGGGAGCGGGAAGCTCAGCAGCAGTACCAGCAGGACATGCAATGGCAGCGCCGGCAGCAAATGCAGACCACCCAGCGCACCAATGCCCAGGCCCAGGATGACGGCTGGGGCGACTATGTGCCCCAGGGGGCCTATCAGCCAGCCACCAGGACTGTGCCTGTGCAGCAGCCCGCGCCTGTGCGCGTCCAGACGGCTACGCCTGTACCGGTGGATGAGCAGCTGGAGCAGCAGGCCATGGACTCCTATCAGAAATACTCCTACCAGGTGCCGGCAGAAGAAAAGGAAAGCAAGTCCCGCATTTTCGGCCGCAAGCAGCCTGCCCAGCAGCAGGAGGTACCCCAGACCACAGGCATCTTTGGCAGCCGCAAAGCAAAGCCGGCGGAGCCTGCCCAGCAGGAGACGCCCCAGCCAGCCCGGCAGGTTCAGCCGGAGGTCTGTCAGGAGGATACCCAGCGCACCGCCACCTGGCGCACCGCGGAACAGGAGGAAGAGCCTGCGCCGCGCCTGGTCAGGAAAAAGCAGCAGCCCAAGCCTTCTTGGTCGGACACGCCGCCCTGGGAGGATGCACCAGACCAGGCTGAAGCGGTGGCTGCCCCCAAGCTCCAGCAGGAGCCGCCCCAGGATGCCTGGAAGCCGGAACTGAAGCTGCCGCCCAGGAAGAACGCACCCCAGGCCCAGCAGACCGAAATGGAGCTGCCCCCGCCCTATGTGTTCCCGGGGGTGGGCCTTTTGAAGCAGCCTGAGCATCAGAACAGCATCAACCAGGATGAGGAGGATGCCGCAAACGCCAGGCGGCTGGAGGCTACACTGCGCTCCTTCAAGATTCCTGCCGAGGTTCGCCATGTGACCCATGGGCCTGCCATTTCCCGGTTTGAGCTGGAAATTGCCCAGGGCATCAACGTGTCCAAGCTCAACAACCTGGACAGGAACATCGCCATGAACATGGAGGTGAAATCCGTCCGGATCGAGGCACCCATTCCCGGTACATCCCTGGTGGGTGTGGAAGTCCCCAACAGGAAGGTTGCCACCGTGACCCTTCGGGAAGTGCTGGAAAGCCAGCCCATGCAGGAGGCCAAATCACCCCTGGCGGTGGCCTTGGGCAAGGACATTGCCGGCAAACCCATTGTGTGCGACCTGACCCGCATGCCCCATTTGCTGATTGCCGGTGCCACCGGTTCCGGCAAGTCGGTCTGCATCAACACCATGATCAACTCCCTGCTGTACCGCTGTTCCCCCCGGGAGGTACGGATGATCCTGGTGGATCCCAAGGTGGTGGAGCTGCAGTGCTACAACGGCATTCCCCATCTGCTGATCCCCGTGGTATCCGATCCCCACAAGGCAGCCGGTGCCCTGGCCTGGGCCGTGGCGGAGATGATGGACCGCTATAAAAAATTCCAGACCAAGGGCGTCCGCGCCATTGACGGCTACAATGCCAAGCTGGAGGACGGCGAGGAGCACATGCCCCGGATCGTCATCATCATTGACGAGCTGGCTGACCTGATGATGACCTGCAAGCGGGATGTGGAGGATCACATCTGCCGCCTGGCCCAGCTGGCCCGCGCCGCCGGCATTCACCTGGTGGTAGCCACCCAGCGCCCGTCTGTGGATGTGATTACCGGCCTGATCAAGGCCAACATTCCCAGCCGCATTGCCTTTAAGGTTTCCAGCTTTATCGACAGCCGCACCATCCTGGATAAGCCGGGTGCCGAGCAGCTGCTGGGCTGGGGCGATATGCTGTATGCGCCCACAGGGGAGTTTACCCCTATCCGCCTGCAGGGCTGCTTTATGTCCGATGCCGAGGTGAACCGGGTGACCGATTTCATCCGCGCAAACAGCGAAGCCGACTATGACCCCGATGTGCTGGAGCAGCTGGAACAGCTGGAACACGAAAACGGCGGCTTCCCCATGACCGATGGCGGCGAGCCTGCCGAAGACCCCAACAGCGATGCCTCCCTTTTGCAGCAGTGCATCGAAATGGCTGTGCAGGACGGGCAGGTGTCCACCAGCCTTCTCCAGCGCAGGCTGAAGCTGGGATACGCCCGCGCCGCCCGCCTGGTGGACGAAATGGAAAAGCGCGGCGTTGTGTCCCCCAAGGATGGTTCCAAACCGCGCTTCTGCCTCATCTCCCGCGAGGAGTTTGAGCGAATGAAGGAAAACAACGAGCTGGAATGACCAGAGGGCGCTGCCCTCTGGACTCCCGCTTAAGGGCCTGAGGCCCTTAAGAATCCCCGGCGGGTGTGCGATTTGTACGCAGGTTTTGCAGGGGTCACGGCGCGCGGAGGGCGCACCGCGACGCGGGGAAGCGGCGCTTTTGGATGGAGGAGTGATGATGGTGGTTGATGAAGGGTTGCAATGGGAGATTGAATCCACCTTGCAGAAGGCGGTTGCGGCCCTGGCGGAGGCCGGGCAGATAGGCCCCGGCGGGGTGATTGTGCTGGGGTGCTCCACCAGCGAGGTGGCGGGTGCACGGATCGGCAAAGGCAGTGTGCCGGAGCTGGGACAGGTGATCGCCCGGGCCATGCTGGATGCCTGCCGTGCCCATGGGCTGGAGGCGGCGTTCCAGTGCTGTGAGCACCTGAACCGGGCCATTGTGATGGAGCACCGGGTGCTGAAGGAACAGCGCCTGGTGCAGGTGCGGGCCATTCCCCAGCCCAAGGCCGGCGGCAGCGTGCCTGCTGCGGCCTGGAAGCTGCTGGAGCAGCCTGCCCTGGCCATGAGCGTGCAGGCCGATGCAGGCATCGACATTGGTGATACCCTGGTGGGCATGCACATCCGCCCGGTGGCGGTTCCCCTGCGCATGGAGGAAAACCATGTGGGTCATGCCAACCTGGTTATGGCTTACAGCCGCCTGCCCTATATTGGCGGCAGCCGCGCTGTGTACGATACCTGAGCCACGAAAGGATGGGATGCCCATGAAATCCCGTTTTCTGCCAACCCGGCGGGCGCTGCTTTTCTGGACGCTGTTCATTGGCATCGGCGCTGTTGCTGGCACTGCCTGCATGCTGATTGATCCCACAGGACATGCCCTGGGCATGGATGCCATGCTGCCTTTCTTCCAGGTGCTGCCCTTTGCGGATGTACTGTTCCGGAATTTCACCTTCCCCGGCATAGCGCTGCTTGCGGTCAACGGCCTGCCCAATCTGCTGGCAGCCGGGCTGCTCCTGGGCAAAAAGCCTGCAGGCGTGGTGCTGGGCGGTGCACTGGGCGTTACGCTGATGCTGTGGATCTGCATCCAGTTTTGCATTTTTCCGCTGAATTTCATGTCCACTGCGTATTTCCTTTTCGGGCTGATTCAGGCACTGACCGGCTATGCGGCCTGGGTGTTTTTCCGCCAGGAGCGCTTTGCGGCCCAATCGCCAGGGTACACCTGCACTGCTGATGACCGCAGTCACCTGGTGGTGTACTTCTCCCGCATGGGTTATGTGCGCCATGTGGCCCATGAAATCGCCAGCCGCTCTGGTGCGCAAGTGTATGAAATCAAGGCTGCGGAGCCAACCGCAGGCACCCTGGGCTTCTGGTGGTGCGGGCGCTTTGCTATGCACCGCTGGCCCATGCCCATTCACCCAGTGAATATCGACCTTTCCGCCTACCGGCGCATCACCATCTGCACGCCCATCTGGGTGTTTGGCCTGTGCGGCCCGATGCGTGCCTTCTGTCGGCAGGCTGCAGGCAAGGTGAACCAGGTGGATTACGCCCTGGTGCACCACACCAACGGCCGATACACCCATGTAGCTGCGGAAATGGATGCCCTGCTGGGTGTGAAGCACACCGCCTGCCGCAGCATTCGCTGCCGGAAGGGTTGCATGAAGCTGTGCACCAAGAAAAAGTGAGGTGTTTCCCGATGGGCTGCTTGCCGGAGGTCATTGCCCGGGCCCGGGCGCTTTTCGACTGCCTGACACCCCTTCAAACGGACTGCGGAAAGCTGTGCGCAGGCCGCTGCTGTCAGCCCATGGAGGGTGAAAACACCGGCATGCTGCTCTTTCCAGGGGAGGAAGCCTACTATACGCAGCTGCCGGGCTACCGTGTGCAGCAGACGCCTGCCGGCATGCTGCTGACCTGCCCCGGCGACTGTCGCCGGGAGGACAGACCCCTGAGCTGCCGGCTGTTTCCCCTGCTGCCTGTGCTGCGCCCGGATGGGGTGAAGGTTGCCACCGACCTGCGTGCCAAGCCGGTATGCCCGCTGGCCCGCCAGGGGAAAAGCGGCCTGTGCCCGGCATTTGTGGATGCTGTGCGCACCTGCGGGGAAATGCTTGCCCAAGACGAGGAGCAGCGCCGCTTTTTGCTGAAACTGACTGCCCAGCAGGACGACCTTCGCGCCCTGCGTGCCCAATTTGGAGGGAAGAAGCATGTTTGAACCCATCGGCATTGGCAGAGAAATCATCGGCAGCGGGGAGAGCCTGCTTTTGTGTGCCAACGGGGCAGGGGAGCTGCCGCCGGAGGTTGAGCGCCTGGCAGGCCGGGTGCAGTGCGTGTATATCGATCCCCCCTTCATGACTGGGGACAGCTTCACCCGCCGCCGCCGCTTTGGCGCAAAGGGCTGGCGCACAGGTACCCCTGCACCGGCGTATCCCGCCTATACCGACAGCTTTGCGGACAGGGCGGCCTATATGGCTTTTCTTCGCGGGCTGGTGGAAAACGCTCACCGGCTGCTGGCACCCACGGGGGTGTTCTGCCTGCACCTGGACTGGCGCGCCGCCGCCCATGCCCGGCTTTTGTGCGATGAAATCTTCGGTGAAGACAGATTCCTCAATGAAATCGTCTGGGCCTACGAAAGCGGCGGACGGGCCAAGCGCCACTTCAGCCGCAAGCATGATGTGATCCTCCTTTACGCCTGCAGCAGGAAATACCGCTTCGACCTGACGCAGGTTCCCCTGGAGCGAGCCTCTGCCCGGCGCAACCACATGCGCCGCCAGGTGGACGAAAACGGCAAGGCCTACCGCAGCATCCGCTCCGGCGGCAGGGAATACCGCTATTACGATGATGCACCCGTGTACCCCGGGGATGTGTGGACGGACATCAGCCACCTGCAGCAGCGTGACCCGGAGCGCACCGGCTATGCCACGCAAAAACCCCTGAAGCTGCTGGAGCGCCTGCTGCGCCCGGTGGTTCAGCCGGGGGACTGGGTGTGCGACCTGTGCTGCGGCAGCGGAACCACCCTGGCTATGGCCCAGCAGCTGGGCTGCCGCTTTGCCGGGCTGGACATGGCACCCGAGGCGCTGCTGATGGCCCGCAGCCGCCTGCGCCTGCAGGATATGACGGTGGATGTCCCCTGTGCCGGCGGCGCAACCCTGGAGGGCAGCTATGACCCGGCTGCAGGCACCCTGCTGCTGACGGATTTCTCTGCCCGGCATCCGGCCTTTCCGCCGACGGAGCAGGCCTTCGACAGCCTGGAAGCCTGGTCCGCCGGGTATGTGGAGCAGGGGAGCCTGGTTACCCTGCAGCACTTCCACCGCAGCCACAAGCACCCGGAGCTTCCCTTGGTGTGCATCCTGCCGGAAAACCTGCCCGGCCTGGCTGTGCAAACGGTGGATGCCGCCGGCCGGAAAACCGTGTTCCGGTGGAAGGCATGAGGCGCGGGCATTAATGGGCCTGCGCAGCGGCTTGAAATGCAAAAGGAAGGCTTGCCGGCGTTCGGCAAGCCTTCAGACCGTCCACAAAGTACCCAATAGAAAAGATGGAAGAAAACGCAGTTTGTACGGCGGCATGAGAACGACGCATGGCTGTACAGGAGGTATGTTTCTTCAAAAGTTATTCTCAGAATCATTCTGAGAGTCTTCTGTAGACGCTCTTTTCTCGGCCATAATCTTCAATAGGGTTTGTGGGTAGGCTGAAGGCTTGCCGGCGTTCGGCAAGCCTTTTGAGTTACTCGGCAGCGATGGGAACGATGAGATCAGCGTTCACCTGGGCGGGCAGGGACATGGTCATCACACCGTTGGTGTAAACCTTCACCTGCTGGCCGTTCTCCAGGCCTTCCAGCAGGGCCTGCTGGGCGTGAACCTCAATGATCTGCTCCTGGCTGTCCAGGGTGAAGCCTTCCTGGGTTAGCTCCACAATGGCGCCGGTGTGGTAGTGGCAGCCAATGTGCTGGGCATACACCTGAGCGGGGATGGAACGGGTCATTTTGCCATCGTGGAAAACGTGGATCACATCGCCCAGGGCAGGGGTGCTGCCGTCAAAGGCGGTGGCGGCATCCACATTCACCTGGAAGCGCTGGCCTTCGAAGGTCTTGATGATGTAGTACTTCTCCTCGCCTTCGCCGGGCATTTCTTCAACGGTGCCGGTCAGCTCCTGCACGTCTTCGGCGGCCAGGGTGGTTTCGGGTAAATCCACGGTTACGCCGGTGCCGGTTTCGGTGGCGGTGGCGGTCAGGCCGAGGACGGCCAGCAGTACAGCGGAAACAATTGCAATCATCTTGGTCATTGGGGGTGTACCTCCTTGTTTTGTGCTTACACCATATCAGACGATGAATAGCCGGGATTGTTCCCGGTGGAAAATTTTTTTGCGTGAAATGCGAAAGGAGAGGTGTATACAAGGTTGCATGAAGCGTTTCATTGTGTTATACTGTGATGGAACCAATGTGAAACCGTGAAAAACTTGATCGACAGATAGATGGATGTGCTTGATGATGAAGAAGCGTATTGCTGTGCTAATGGCGGGCCTGGACAAGGAGTACCAGCAGGAGTTTTCCTTTGGCATGGCGGAGGCAGCGGCCCTGCGGGATGTGGACATTTGCATTTTCAACTGCCAGGGTCAGGCGGAGGAGAACATTATCCGCAACGACGGTATGGAGAGCGAGATTTTCGACCTGCCGGACCTGCAGCGCTTTGACGGGGTGATTGCCCTGAGCTACACCATGGTGTCCGCCAAGGCCCTGGAGCACCTGAACCGCCTGATGGACAGGCTGACCGGTGTGCCGCTGGTGACCATTGACAGCAGCAGCGACAAGGGTGTGGAGGTCACTTTCGACGATGAGCCCAGCGTCCGCCAGCTGATGGAGCACCTGATCCACCGCCACGGCTGCCGCAGCTTCTCCCTGGTGACAGGCCCCAAGGGCAACAAGGTGGCTGCAGACCGCCGTGGCATTTGCTGCGGTGCGCTGCAGGCACAGCAGTGCGAGCTGCGGGGCGAGTATGAGGGCTTCTGGACCAGGGATGGGGGCAGGGCGGCAGGCAATGCCATGCTGGCGGATCCCCGTGGCCTGCCCGATGCGGTGGTCTGCGGCAATGACGACATGGCCTTTGGTGTCATGGAGGCCTTTGGCAAGGCGGGCATCCGCGTGCCGGAGGACGTGAAGATAACCGGCTTCGATGCCCTGCGGGAGGCCATTGGCCGCGGGCTGACCACCATTTCCCGCCCGGCACAGGAGGCAGGCAAGGTCAGCGTGAACATGCTGGCGGACTGGATGGCCGGGCGCAAGCCGGAAAACAGCCTGCTGGTTCTGCCCACCAGGGTGATCTTTGGCGCCTCCTGCGGCTGCGAGGGCGACCCGGAGGCCGCCCAGCAGTACATGCGCACCTTCAGCGAATCCTACCGGCATGTGGAGAGAAACCTGGCCCGGGCCTCGGCCTTCTCCAGCTCCCTGGCGGGGGTCAGCGGCCAGGAGGAAGCAGGGCAGGTGATTTCCAATTTTGCCGCCAGCTGGGATGTAAAGGACATGCACGTCTGCGTGGCGCCGGATTTCCTCAGCCCCGATGGAGGCACCAGGGAATTCAACGATGTGGAAAGCATGCTGCTCCTTTCCTCCTACAGCAATGGGCAGGTGGCACCCCAGACGGTGTTTGGCGTGGGCGATCTGCTGCCCAGCCTGCACAGCGAGCATCAGCGCCCCATGACGCTGGTGTTCAGTCCGCTGTATTATTTGGAAAAGAATTTCGGCTATGCGGTGTTCGACCTGGGGCATGCCACGGGCTTTGAGCTGTATTCCGTTTTGACCCTGCTGGGCGGCGCACTGATGAGCCTGAACCTGAAGTGCACCGTGCGGGCCTACGCCACCGCACTGGAGGATATGTCCATCCACGATCCGCTGACGGGCCTGTACAACCGCCGGGGATACAACCAGCTGGCGCCGGCCCTTTTCGCCCAGGCCCAGCAGGAGGGCAGGCACTTTGCCGTTATCAGCTGCGATATGGACGGCATGAAGACCATCAACGACCAATACGGGCATATGGCAGGCGATACAGCCATCCGCCGCATGGGAACGGCCCTGCGGGTGCTGGAGGACGATGGCATGACCTGCGTGCACATCAGCGGTGATGAGTTCATCGCCGTGGGCTTTGTGCAGGATGCCGAGCATGCCGCCCGGCTGGGCGAAAACGTGCATGTGGCCATTGACGACATCAACCACCGGGAGCGGTGGATCTGCGATATCGGGGCCAGCGTGGGCACCTTTGCCGCTGTTCCCCGGGCAGATGAGGTGCTGGACGATTTCCTGATCCGTGCGGATGGCGCCATGTATCGCAACAAGCGCAGCCGCCGCCGGGACAGCCGGGACTGAAACCTGCTGCGCTGCATATTATAAAGGAAGCGAGCCATGTTCGCTTCCTTTTTTTGATTATTGCCGACCGGGCAGGTTGACGCACACGCCGGCGGTGAAGTCCGAGGGTGCCAGGCAGGGATTGGCCCGCAGCAGCGCGCCCACGGATACATTCCACTGCAGGGAAACGCTTTCCAGGGTTTCATCCTGGGTAAGGGTGTGGGTGGTGACGGCTTCACAGGGGATATTCTCTGCCGGCACGCACAGCACCTGCCCGGCGGACAGGGCGTCCAGGTCGGTTTCCGGGTTGGCGGCCTCCAGGGTGTGGCGGTTCAGGTCGGCACTGAGCTGTATGTCCGAAATGGTTTCCCCGGCGTTCACCGTGCGGGGTTGACCGCCTTGGCAGGTTTGCTCCGGCACGGCGGGCTGGTCCAGGCTGTCATCGGCAGGGGGCGCTTCCGGCGCCGGTACCTGGGGCGCGTCGTCCTCTTCCATGGGGATGCACAGCACATCGCCTACCATGAGCCGGGCAGGGTTCACCTCCGGGTTGGCCTCCAGCAGATCCCGCAGGGGAACCCCCAGCCTGTGGGCAATCAGGTAAAAGCTGTCACCCCGGCGGACGGTGTATTCGTAGCCGCAGACCTTCTCCTGCGGGGGTCGGGTGGTGGTTGCTGTCATGTCGATGCTCCTTTCTGTTGCAGTGGTAAAGGCTATGCTTTTTTTCTCCTCTGTAGACGATGAAATGTGGAGAATTTTACGAAAGGACTGTTTACAAGGGCGGAAACTGTGTTATACTAATGGATGTGTGGCGAAACGCCATGCCTTTTCAGTACGCTTTTTTTCGGCTAGGGAAGAGCATGCCGCAGCCTTTGCGGCAGAAAGGTGAAGGTATACGGATGAACAACGGCCGACCGAATTATACCAATGCCCCAGGCTGGGGGCAGCCGGGCCAGCAGCCCCAGGGCTATCCGCCTCAAAATGGCTATCAGCCGCCGCAGGGCTATCAGCCGCCGCAGGGCTATCAGCCGCCCCAAGGCTATCAGCCGCCCCAAGGCTACCAACCGCCGCAATACTATCAGCCGCCGCAAAACTATGAGCCGCCCTATGAGCCGGTCTATCAGCCGCCGCGATATGCCCCGGTGCAGCAGAATACCCAGACTTCCATGGGCTACACCCAGAGCCATCAGCGGCAGAATACCGGCTATGTGCAGCAACAGCCGCAGCGCCCGGGCTATCAGCCCATCAGCCAGCAGGGACAGTCCCCCTATGTGCAGGGCTACCAGTATCCCCAGGGCGGTCAGCCCCAGGGCTACGGCTATGCCCAGCCCGCGCCCCAAAGGCAGGCGCCGGCCATCAAGCCCGAAAGCGTGGCCATGGTGGTGCTGTGCGGCCTTTTGCCGGTGCTGTTCATCCTGGGGCTGGTGTTTCCCGGCCTGCCGGTGCTGAAGTGGGTATTCGTTGCCCTGGCGGCGGTTTCCGTTGGCGCACTGTGGGTGAAGCCTGTGGTGGAAAGCAACGTGCGGCTGACCTTTACCGGCGTGTATGGCGCACTGGCCATTGTGGCCCTGGTGAGCGCCCTGACGGGTACGCCCCCTTTAGATAGCACTGCTGACACCAACAACCCCGGCAGCCAGGGGCAGCAGGTCACCAGTCAGCAGTTGCAAAACAGCGTGACCAATCCTCAGCCCGGCGGTGACTCTCTGGGCAGCTGGACAACGGAGATACCCAACGCCACCATCTCACCGGAAAACATCGCAGAAAGCGAAGCGGTGGTGCAGCTGAAGTCTTTCTTCTACTTCTGGTCGGTCAACAACCAGGATAACATGCTCACCCTGTGCGCCCCTAGCTGGCAGCGCACCGTTTCTGAGCCGAAGAAGGCCCTGTTCTCCATCCTGCAGAACCGCATTCCTGTGGAGTACGAGGTGAAGAAGATCTCCGGTACGGAAAACGACACCGCACGCACCGTCACCGTGGCAGCGGAAATTGACAAGCAGAACGGCCGCGATACCCAGCGGTACAGCTTCCAGGTGATTATGCTGAGGGAAAACGAAAACTGGTATGTTGATCCGGCCTCCCTGGAGTCCAATGTGGTGGAAACCACCGTGGCTTCCTCCATCAACGTGACCAACACTCCGCCTCCTGCGCCGGAGGAGGGAAGCCCGAATACCGTGCTGTACTACAACCCGGACGGCGGCACCTATTACCATATCGACCAGAACTGCTCCTCGACCAAGGCAAAATTCCTGCCCTTTAAGGGACAGTTCACCTTCTCCCAGATCAACGAGGTGCCCTATGCCAACCTTTCGCCCTGCACCACCTGCGGCGCACCCCTGCGTGTTTATTAACATGGCGCTGCCCCGGCGCATGCTGGTGGGCCTTTCCGGGGGCGCGGACTCGGTAGCGCTGGCCTATCTGCTGATGCAGGAAAACGTGGAGCTGCATGCCGTGCATGTAAACCATGGCCTGCGGGGTGCAGCATCCGATGAGGATGAGGCCTTTGTCCGCCGGCTGTGTGCAGAGTGGGGCCTGCCGCTGGATGTATACCGGGCTGTGCCGCCGGAGCATCCCGGCGAGGACTGGGCGCGCCAAGCCCGGTACGGCTTCTTCCGCCAGGCCGTGGAAAAGCATGGCGCAGATGCCATTGCCCTGGCCCACCACCGGGACGACCAGGCGGAAACCCTGCTGCTTCACCTGCTGCGGGGTGCAGGCCTGACGGGCCTTGCCGCCATGGCGCCGGACAGCCTTGTGCTGGGCGTGCGGGTGATCCGCCCGCTGCTGGGCGCTTCCCGGCAGGAACTGCGGGAACTGCTGGCCCGGGAGAACATCCCCTGGCGGGAGGATGAAACCAACCAGGACACCCGCTACCTGCGCAACGCCTTGCGCTGCCAGGTGCTGCCGCTGATGGAGCAGCTTTCCCCCGGTGCATCGGGGCGGATGGCTGCTGCGGCGGGGCTGCTCCGCCTGGACGATGCCGCACTGGAACAGCAGGCCGAAGCGTTGGCGACGGAAAAACCATACCTGCCCCTGAGCCTGCTGAACGGCCTGCCGGACGGCTTGCTTTACCGGGTGCTGCGCCGCTGGTGGCAGCGATGCGCCGTTCCTGTAGAGGAACGCTGCCTGAGCCGCCTGCAAACCGAGACGCTGGCGGCCCTGGTGCAGGCACCCGCGGGCAGCAAATGCAATTTGCCCATGGGCTGGCAAGGCTATCGCGGCTGGACGCACCTGCACCTGCTGGGTGGCGGATGCGCCTGCGATGTGGAACTTGCTGTCAGCCAGGGAGCGCAGGAACCGGGGGATGGCCGGCGCAACCAGGCTGTGCCCAGAGAAATGTACGAGCAATGCGCCGTGCGCACGCGGCAACCGGGGGACTGGATTCGCCCCTTTGGTCAAGGCGGGCGGCAATCCCTGCAGGACTTTTTTGTGAACAGGCGGGTGGATGCCCCCTTCCGGGACGCGATACCGCTTGTGTGCCTGGGCAGCCAGGTGCTGCTGGCAGCCGGTGTGGGTGCCGGCGCCGTGCCGCCCTTTAACCCTGCAAATGATAACCTGATGCTATCCTGGGCGGGTGATATGCCCTGGCTGCAGAAATAAGGAGGAACAACATGGAACGGGATGCAAACCTGTATGGCGACCTGTCAAAGGTGCTGGTAACAAGGGAGGAGATTCAGGCCGCGGTGAAGAAGCTGGGCCAGGAAATCACCGCTGATTACAAGGGCAAGGAGCCTGTGGTCATCGGCATTCTGAAGGGCGCCGTGGTGTTTTACAGCGACCTGATCCGGGAGATCGACCTGCCCCTGCGCACGGACTTTATGGCGGTTTCCAGCTATGGCAGCGCCACCAAATCCACCGGCGTGGTGAAGGTTTTGAAGGACCTGGACAGGGACATTACCGGCCAGCATGTGCTGATTGTGGAGGACATTGTGGATTCCGGCATGACCCTTTCCTACCTGAAGAAAATGCTGGCGGACAGGGGTGCTGCGTCCATCAAAATCGTTACCCTGCTGGATAAGCCCGCCCGCCGCCGCGTAGAGTTGAAGGCCGACTATTTCTGCTTTGTGATCCCCGATGAGTTTGTTGTCGGCTATGGCCTGGACTATGACGAGAAATACCGCAACCTGCCCGATATCGGCGTGCTGCATCCCCGCATTTACGGCGGCGAGTGACCAAAGGGCGCTGCCCTTCGGAAACCCGCCAAAGGGCGCTGCCCTTTGGAATCCTGCTTAAGGGATTTCATCCCTTAAGAATCCCTTTTTGCGATGGAGGCTTTGGGGAAAGCATTCTGGTTTCGCATGGATGGTTTTGGTTTGGTGGAGTAATGCAAGGAGGACACGAATTTGAAGAGGAACCGAAAAGGCCTTTTGAGCTATGTGGTGCTGCTGGGCACCTTTCTGATCATCGCCCTGCTGCTCAATGGCAGCCTGGGCGGCACCGTCAGCAAGCGGATTGAGTATCCCAAGCTGCTGGAGATGATCAGCGAAGGTCAGGTGGCCCGGGTGGCCATCCGCAACAATGCCCTGGTGGGCCTGACCACCGACAGCAAGGTGGCCTCGGCGGATTTCCCCGAGCGCAGCTATGACTTTGAAACCACCATCGGCGATGATTTCATCGAAACCGTCCGCCAGATGGAGGCCACCAGGCAGGGCAAATCCCTGGAGGATATTTCCGTAAGCGATCTGAGCTTTACGGTGGAATACCGTGCGCCTGTCACCGTGCCCTGGTGGTATGATTTCCTGCCGTTCCTGATCGTGACGGCGCTGTTCCTGGTGTTCTGGTTCTTTATGATGCGCAGCCAGGGCGGCGGCAACAGCAAGGTGATGAACTTCGGCCGCAGCCGCGCCCGGGTGCAGGATCCCTCCAAGAACAAGGTTACCTTTGCCGATGTGGCAGGTGCTGACGAGGAAAAGGAAGAGCTGCAGGAGATGGTTGATTTCCTGCGCAACCCCAAGAACTATACCGAGCTGGGCGCCCGCATTCCCAAGGGCGTGCTGCTGGTGGGCCCTCCCGGTACCGGCAAAACCCTGCTGGCTAAGGCCGTTGCGGGTGAGGCCAATGTGCCCTTCTTCTCCATTTCCGGCTCTGATTTTGTGGAGATGTTCGTGGGCGTGGGCGCCAGCCGCGTCCGCGACCTGTTCGACCAGGCCAAGAAAGCTGCGCCCTCCATTGTGTTCATTGACGAAATCGACGCCGTGGGCCGCCATCGCGGTGCTGGCCTGGGCGGCGGTCATGACGAGCGGGAGCAGACCCTGAACCAGCTGCTGGTGGAGATGGACGGCTTTGCCATCAACGAGGGCGTCATCGTCATGGCAGCCACCAACCGCCGTGACATTCTTGACCCCGCGCTGCTGCGCCCGGGCCGCTTTGACCGGCAGGTAACGGTGAATTATCCCGACCTGGAGGGCCGTGTGGCTATCCTGAAGGTGCACGCCAAGGGCAAGCCCCTGGCCAAGGACATTGACCTGCAGAACATTGCCAAGCGTGTGCCCTACGCCACCGGTGCCGAGCTGGAAAACATGATGAACGAGGCGGCTATCCTGGCTGCCCGCGCCCGGAAAAAGGAAATCACCCAGCAGCTGCTGATTGATGCCATCGCCCGGGTGCAGATGGGCCCGGAAAAGCGCAGCCACAAGGTGACCGAGCGGGACCGCCGCATGGTGGCCATTCACGAAAGCGGACACGCTGTGGTGGGGCACTTCATCCCCGAGGCAGACGATGTGCACCTGGTGACCATCGTACCCCGTGGCGCTGCCGCAGGCCACACCCTGTCCCTGCCCGGGGAGGAGAACGACCTGCTGACCCAGAGCCAGCTGATGGCCCGTGTGGCTGTGGCCCTGGGCGGTCATGCTGCCGAGCAGCGGGGATTGGGTGAATTCTCCACCGGTGCCACCAGCGACCTGAAGCATGCCACCGAGCTGTGCCGCCGGATGGTGACCCAGTTCGGCATGAGCGAAAAGATCGGCCCGGTGTACCTGGACAGCGACCAGGAAGTGTTTGTGGGCATGGAGTTTGGTCAGAGCCGTGGCTATTCCGAGGATGTGGCGGCCCGCATTGACCAGGAGGTTCGCCGCCTGCTGGATGAAGGCTATGACATGGCCCTGAAGGCCATTGACGACCATCGTGAGCGGTTCGACCAGCTGGTGGATGCCCTGCTGAAGCAGGATACCCTGAGCCGCAGGGAGTTCGTTGGCCTGATGGATACCGGCGTGCTGCCCCAGGCCCAGGAGGATGACAAGCCCCAGGCTGCTGCGGAAATTCCTCAGCCTGACAGCGAAGAAACCGGCAATGACCAGGCCTGACCTGCACATGCACTCCGCCTTCAGCGACGGAGTGCTGTCCCCGCTGCAGCTGGCGGAGAAAGCCGCCGGCCTGGGTGTGACCCTGATGGCCTTGACCGACCACGACACCTTTGCCGGGGTGGACGCCCTGCAGGGTGTGTCCGCACCCATTCCCGTGGTTGCCGGCGTTGAGCTGAGCCTGCGGGACATGCCGGGCCTGCACCTGCTGGGCTATGGCAGGCTGAGGGACTGCCGCCTTCGCCAGACGGTGGCTGACCTGGCCCGGAAGCGGCTGCAACGCGCCCGGCAAATGCTGGTCTGCCTGGCTGCCCTGGGCATGCCCCTGGACTGGGATGACATGACCCGGGGGTACACCGGCACTGTGGGCCGGGCGCATATTGCCCGCGCCCTGGTGCAGGCCGGTCATGCCGCCACCGAGCAGCAGGCCTTTGACCGCTATCTGGCTGAGGGCAGGCCTGCCTATGTGCCGGGGGAGCGGCTTTCTATGGGGGAAGCGCTGCCGCTGATGCGGGAAAGCGGCTTTGTGCCCGTGCTGGCGCATCCGGCGCTGCTGAAAAAGGAGCCAGCCGCCCTGCGCGCGCTGATGGCCCACTGGCAAAAGCAAGGCCTGATGGGGGTGGAGGTGTTCCACCCGTCCCTCATGGGCAGCACAGCGCACCTGGAGCGCATGGCCCGGCGTATGGGGCTACTGGTAACCGGTGGCAGCGACTATCACCGGGATGGTGACAGCCATGGCATGCCTGGCTCCATCTGCCCGGCGTGGCGCCAGGCGGAAACCGATGCAGCCCGGCTGCTGGATGCCATTGAAAAATGTGAAAAGATGTGCAAAAGAACGGACGATGACTCGTCTATGTAAATGGAAGGAGGAGGACGATGTATCCCGATGATGGATATGCTGCTGCCCAGGCCCGCAGCCGCCGCAGCAGCCGCTATGCCGCCCAGGCGGAGCAGCCCTCTTCCGCCCAGGGCTGGCAGCAAGGCTATCAGCCCTATCCGCCCCAGCAGGGTTATCAGCAGGCCTATCAGGGTTACCCGCCCCAGCAAGGTTATCAGCAATACCCGCCCCAGCAGGAAGGCGGAAGGGGATACCACCCCCGGCAGGAGCAGTGGCATACACCCCCTGCAGGCCCGTCCCGCCCGCCCAAGGCCCGCAAGCCTGGCCCGAACTGGAAGCTGATCCTTCTGGCACTGGCAGCAGCTGCCGCTGTGGCGGCGATTTGCATCAGCGCTGTCAGTGCTCATCAGGCCGCGGAGCTGGACAGCTACGTTGCCGGCTTTGACCAAGTATTTTGCCAAAATGTGTATGTGGATGGCATTCACCTGGGCGGCATGACCCAGCAGCAGGCCATTGATGCCGTAACGGCCCAGGCCCGGCAGCGCAATGATTCCTGGAAGGTGCAGCTGACCTATCAGGGCCAGCTGGTCACGGAACTGAACGCCAGCCAGCTGGGCATGACGGTGGATGTGTACGAGCCCCTGAACAAGGCCTGGGCCCAGGGCCACACCGGCACCGTGCAGCAGCGGATAGCCGCCATGGAGGCCCTGGCGCAAACCCCCTATCAGGCCTATTCGGCGCTGCCCAGCGGGGATACCTCCGTGGTGGACAGCCTGCTGGCAGACCTGCAGGCCAAGGTTTACCGCGAGCCCCAGGATGCCTACCTGGAAACCTTCAACCCGGAAAGCACCACCGATCCCTTCACCTTCCGGCAGGAGGTGGTGGGCCGCACCCTGGACACGGAGCCTATCAAAGAAAAAATATACCAAATGGTCGCCACCATGGAGAGCGGCACCATTGAAATCGAACCTGTGCTGACGCAGCCCCAGGTGACCGTTGCCGACCTGCAGAAGCTGGTGACCCTGCGGAGCACCGCCAGCACCACCGTTTCCTATCGCAGCACGGAAAACCGCACCAACAACATCCGCCGGGCATTTCAGCTGATCAGCGGCACCATCATCCAGCCGGGCGAAACCTTCAGCTTCAACGGCATTGTGGGCGAGCGCTCCACTGCCAATGGCTTCTATGAGGCCGTGGAGTATGCCTATGGCGAGCAGGTGATGGGCATCGGCGGCGGCGTGTGCCAGGCCAGCAGCACGGTGTATCAGGCTGCGGTGGCTGCCGGCATGCAGATTACCAAGCGGGCCCAGCACTCCCTTGCGGTGAACTACGCCGAATACGGCTATGATGCTACCGTGTACTGGAGCAAGAACCGAAAGATCGACCTGGCCTTCAAGAATACCAGCGATTCCGCCATCTACATCGCGGCCTCGGTGCAGATGGATCCCGACAACCGCAAGCAGTGGATTGCCAAGGTGAACATTTACGGTGCCGATATGGGCAACGTGACCTACAGGCTGGAAACCGATGACCCCCAGGTGCTGCCTGCACCCACGGATGTCAAGTATGTGAAGGACAAAAAGCAGGAATATGTGACCTATGTGAATGAGGAAAAAACTGTGCAGAAGGCTGCGGACGGCTACGTTATCGAAAGCTACGCCGTGAAATATGTGGACGGCGTTGCCGTGGAGCGCAACCACCTGTTTACCGACACCTACGAGGCCAAGCAGAAAATCGTCTACGTGGGCACCAAGGAACGGGACTGACGCATGCAGGACGCTGCCAGAGGCGCTGCCTCTGGACTCCGCTTAAGGGATTTCATCCCTTAAGAATCCCTTCTTTGGGTATGATTGGTACGCCGCGAAAGCGGGGGTCACGGTGCGCGAAGGGCGCACCGCGACGCGGAAAGAGCGGCGTGCGAGGGCAAGAAAATAAGGGCAGGCCTGCAAGTGGGCCTGCCCTTGTTTGTTAGGTTTTTGGGGGAATGGCATCGTAGCCGGCGTACTGCATCAGGGTTTGCACCAGCAGCTCGACAGGCCAGGTCAGGTTTTGCCGGTCCAGCAGGCCAAAGCGTTCACCGCTGCCGGAATGGACGTTGTTATCCCACAGCACGCAGGGGATGTTCCTGGCGCTGGCGGCGGTCAGGTAGTAGGCATACAGCTCGGCCCGGTCGGCCAGGTTGCCGTTCTTCTCCACCGCGCCAAATTCACCCACCACCACCGGAATGCCGTTGGCCACATAGGTTTTGTACAGGTTGGAAAGGAAGGAAACCACCTCGTTATACTGGCTGGTGTTGGCGGCGGAGAAGGCATCGGTGCCGTTTGCGTCCAGGGCAAAGCTGTAAGGCCTGTAGGCGTGGACGGAAACGATCAGCTTGTTCTCAGCCGTGTCCGCAGGCAGGTGGAAGTACTGGGCGTTCAGCACGGATTCGGGTGAAGCGCAGTAGCCGGGCACCATCAGGTAGCGGTCGGCATTGCAGCCGCCGGCGGCGCGGACGGTGTCCACAAAGGCCTGGTTCAGCCGGTTGATGCAATCGGCGCTGTCCCGGCAAAGGGGGTCATCCTTGTTGAACCACCACTCCTGGGCGGTGTCCTTCAGGCGCGGCTCGTTCATGCTTTCGAAAATCAGGTGCTGGTCGTAGGCCTGAAAGTGCTCCGCCAGCTGCTGCCAGATGGTGGTGACATACTTTTCCGCCGTGGCATAGTTTTCACTGTTGGGGTACATGTACTGGGGATACACATCGTGGTGGATGTTGAGAATCACATACATGCCCCGGGCCACGGCCCAGTCCACCACCTGCTGCACGCGGCTCAGCCACTGGGCGCTGATGGTGAAGTTTTCGTCCACGTGGTTATGCCAGCTGACGGGCAGGCGCAGGGTGTTGAAGCCGGCCTGGTGCACCATGTCGATCATATCCTCGGTGGTTTTCACGCCGCACCAGTAGCTTTCGATGGACATTTCATCGCTGAAGCGCCCATCGTTGATGGCATCGAAGGTATTGCCCAGGTTCCAGCCGATTTTCATGTTCTTGACAAAGGCCATGGCCTCGTTGTCCGGGATGGGCTGCTGGCACACGCCCGTGACCTGGGGCACGGACAGGCCCTCGCCCAGGGCACAGGGGAGAAGCAGGCAGAGCAGAAGCAAAACGGCAAGCATCTTTCTGACCATGAAAAAACACTCCTTCCTCTTGATGGTTATAGTATACCACATTCGCAGGAAATGTGCTATAATGAATGTGAAATGAATCAACTGGGAGGAACCCCCATGGCCTTTTTATACGAAACCCACCTGCACACCTGCCAGGGCAGCGCCTGCGCCACTTCCACCGGGGCCGAGCATGCCCGGGCGTACAAGCAGCTGGGTTATACGGGCATCATCATCACCGATCACTTTTTCCGCGGCAACACGGCAGTCAACCGGCACCAGCCCTGGGAGCAGCGCATCAACCAGTTCTGCGCCGGGTATGAGGAGGCCTGGCAGGAGGGTCAGCGCATCGGGCTGGATGTGTTCTTCGGCTGGGAGGAGAACTTCAACGGCGATGAATACCTGGTCTACGGCCTGGACAAAGGCTTTATGCTGGCCCATCCGGAAATGGAGCACTGGACCCGTGCCCGGCAGCTGGAGGAGGTTCACCGTGCCGGCGGCTGCGTGATTCAGGCACACCCCTTCCGGGACAGGGATTACATCGCCGCCATTCGCCTGGGCAGGCAGTTCTGCGATGGCATTGAAGTTTCCAACGCCGGCAACCGTGCCTACAACGATGCCGCCGCCCTGCGCTATGCCAGGGAGTTTGACCTTGTGATGACCAGCGGCTCGGACAACCACCATGCGGACGTGGCTCTGGAACATCCGGAAAGGATTACGGGCGTCCGGCTGGACAGGCGCCTGACCTGCATACAGGATTGGGTGCAGATGATCCTCACCCGCCAGCACATCGGCCTGGAAGTGCCGGACAGCCGCTTCGACATTGCACCGGATGCACCCCGGCTGGAAACCTTCTGGATGGACGAAAAGGAGCAGCTGGTGCCCACCCGCCGGGACTGGCTGCATGAATAAAAGCTCAGAATCCTTCTGCGCCTTCTGCCAAGCGCGGAAGGATTTTTTCTTGCATAGTTCGTCTTAATGTTGACAAAAATAGTCGGGTATGCTAGAATGCTCTCGGTAATTCCGATACTTTTTGTCGGGATTGAGAAAGGAGGCGCGGGATGAAGCTCTCCACCAAGGGGAAATACGGGCTGTATGCCATGTTTTACCTGGCGCAGCATGCCGGGAACGGCCCTCAGCCGCTGAAGAGCGTTGCGGAGATCGGCGTACCGGAGGATTACCTGGAGCAGCTGCTGGGCAACCTGCGCCGGGCCGGGCTGGTCACCACCGTCCGGGGTGCACAGGGCGGCTATCAGCTGGCCTTGGAGCCTGGCGGCATCACCGTGGGCGACATCATTGACGCCACCGAAGGCCCGCTTTCCATTTCCGATTGCCTGGGTGACGAAAACCGCTGTCACCGGGCCGGGCAGTGCAAGACCCGCCGGGTGTGGGAATACCTTTCCAACAGCATCAACGACCTGTTGCAGTCCATTTCCCTTCAGGATATGCTCGATCAAGAGCAATTCGGCACAACAAAGGAGTCATGATCCATGAACAAGGTTTATCTTGACAATGCCGCCACCACTGCCGTTTCTCCCGCCGTGCTGGAGGCCATGCTGCCCTACTTCACCCAGTGCTTCGGCAATGCCAGCAGCATCCACTCCACCGGGCGGGACGCTCGCCGGGCCGTGGACGCCGCCCGCAGGCAGGTTGCCGCTGCCATCGGTGCGCTGCCCCAGGAGATTTACTTCACCGCCGGCGGCTCCGAAAGCGACAACTGGGCCATCAAGGGTGCCGCCTTCGCCAGGAAGAACAAGGGCAACCACATCATCACCAGCGCCATTGAGCATCACGCCGTGCTGCACACCTGCCAGTGGCTGGAGAAGCAAGGCTTCACTGTTACCTACCTGCCCGTGGACGAGTTTGGCCGGGTCAGCGTGGCGGACGTGGAGAAGGCCATTACCGACAAGACCATTCTGATCACCATTATGACCGCCAACAACGAGATTGGCACCATTCAGCCCATTGCGGAGATTGGCAGGCTGGCGAAGGAAAAGGGCATCCTGTTCCACACGGACGCGGTGCAGGCCATTGGCGCCATTCCTGTGGATGTGAACGCCATGAATGTGGACATGCTGTCCATGAGCGGGCACAAGTTCCACGGGCCCAAGGGCATTGGCGCCCTGTACATCCGCAAGGGTGTGAAGATCGACCAGTTCATGCATGGCGGCGCCCAGGAGCGTAATCAGCGCGCCGGCACGGAAAACCTGGCCGGCATTGTGGGCATGGGCAAGGCCATTGAGCTGGCAGTTGTCGGTCTGGAAGAAAACGCCGCCCGCATGAGCAAAATGCGGGACAAGCTGATCAGCACCATTCTGGCCACCATTCCGGATACCCGGCTGAATGGTCACCCCACGGAGCGCCTGCCCAACAACGTGAACATCTCCTTCCGGTATATTGAGGGCGAAGCGCTGCTCCTGCGCCTTGACCTGGCGGGCATTGCAGGCTCCAGCGGCTCTGCCTGCACCAGCGGCAGCCTGGATCCCAGCCATGTGCTGCTGGCTATCGGCCTGCCCCACGAGATTGCCCACGGCTCCCTGCGCCTGTCCCTGGGCACCGACTCCACCGAGGCGGATGTGGACTATGTGCTGGACAAGCTGCCCGGCATCGTCCAGACCCTGCGCGACATGAGCCCCCTGAACTTCTACAACCAGACTTTGAACAGCTCCTGCCCCTTTAACCACGACCACGGGGCCGAGGACGACGAATAAGGAGGAACGCATATGTACAGCGAAAAAGTGATGGATCACTTCTCCAACCCCCGCAATGTGGGCGAAATTGAGAATCCCAGCGGCACCGGCACCGTGGGCAACGCCAAGTGCGGCGACATTATGAAAATGGACATCCAGGTGGAGAACGGCATCATTGTTGATGTGAAGTTCAAGACCTTCGGCTGCGGCGCTGCCATTGCCACCAGCTCCATGGCTACGGAAATGGTGAAGGGCAAGACCATCGACGAGGCGCTGCAGCTGACCAACAAGGCCGTTGCCGAGGCCCTGGACGGTCTGCCCCCGGTGAAGATGCACTGCTCCATGCTGGCGGAGCAGGCCATTCATGCCGCCATTGAGGACTACAGGAAGAAGCACCCGGAAGCCTGATGGCGCCCTTTTCCCCTGCACTTCGCGGGGGATTTTTCATTGTTCGGGCATGTAACAGTAGCGAAAAAACGCAATATGTGGTAGAATAACAGGGTATTCATTTTATCAGAAAGGAGCGCCGGCCATGCACGTCATTGCGCATATCCACAATGATTTTCCCACCAAGTTTGGTCTGCCGCGCCAGTCCGGTTTGGTGGATGAGGTGCGCTCCCTGATTGTGTTTGAACCGGAATACCGCGTGCCCGAGGCCTTTCGAGGCATTGAGGGATACAGCCACCTGTGGCTCATATGGCAGTTCCACCAGGCGGAGCGGGAAAGCTGGTCGCCCACGGTGCGTCCGCCCAGGCTGGGCGGCAATGTACGGATGGGCGTGTTCGCCACCCGGTCACCCTTCCGGCCCAATCCCATTGGGCTGAGCAGTGTGAAGCTGGTGGAACTGCGGCAGGATACCCGCTTCGGCCCGGTGCTGGTGGTGGCGGGTGCTGATCTTATGGACGGCACGCCCATTTACGACATCAAGCCATACCTGCCCTATGCAGACTGCCATCCGGAGGCCACCGGCGGGTTTGCCCATCAGGTGAAGGACTATGGCTTGCAGGTGGTGATTCCCCCAGAGCTTTTGCAGAAGCTCCCGCCCGACAGCCGGGAAGCCTTGCCAGGCATTCTGGCCCAGGATCCCCGGCCCGGATACCAGCGGGAGCAGCAGCGCATATACGGCTTTGCCTACGCCGGCACGGAGGTTCGCTTCCGTGTGGCGGACGGCGTGCTGACTGTTGTCAGCATTGATTAACAAAGGAGAATGTTATGTCTTACCTGGAAACCCTGCAGGAGCGCTTCCCCGTGCGCAAAAGCCGCACGCAGAAGGAGGCCTTCCGCACATGGGCTGTTGGCGAGGCCGGCTACCTGGGCTACGAGGCCAGCATCGTTGGCAAAACCAATAAGAACATTGTCATCGGCGATGCGGACAAGGCGCAGGTTATCTTCACCGCCCACTACGACACGCCGCCCACCATGCCCATTCCCAACTTCATCACACCCTGCAATGTGGGCATTTACATGCTATATCAGCTGGCCCTGGTGCTGGGCATGATGCTGATTTGCACCATTCCCGCCGTGGTGGCAGGCTTGATCTCCGGCATTGATGCGGCCTTTGTAGCCTGGGAGCTATGCCTGGTGGCGCTGCTTCTGTTGTTGATTTTCGGCCCGGCCAATCCCTGCAACGCCAACGACAACACCTCCGGTGTGGCTGCCGTGCTTGAAACCATGGCCCGGGTGCCCAAGGACAAGCGAGACAAGGTGGCCTTCATCCTCTTTGACAACGAGGAAAAGGGCATGCTGGGCTCCAATGGGTTTGCCTCCAAGCACAAGCAGATTCAGAAGGAAACCCTGCTTGTCAACATGGACTGCGTGGGCGTGGGTGAAACCATCCTGTTCTTCTCTCCCAAGAAGGCCCGCCAGCATGAGAAGTTCGCCCTGCTGCAAAGGAGCATCAGCGCTCAGAAAGACCGGCAGGTGGAATGGCTTGACATGGAAGGCCACGTGTATCCCTCCGACCAGAGCAACTTCAAGTGCGGCATAGCCGTGTGCGCCTGCAAAAAGGGCAAGCGTGTGGGCTACTACTGCAGTAAGATTCACACCAAGCACGACACCGTGGCGGATGCCGGGAACATCGCCTTCATCGCCGATGGTCTGGCTGCCATGACCAAGGAGCTTTTATGAACTATATTGAGGAAATTACCCGCCAGTTTCCCATCCGCCGCACAGCGGAGCAGAAGAAGGCTTTCCGGGACTGGACGGTGCAGGAGATCCGCCGGATGGGTTACAGCGTGAAGGTGGAGAAAAACGGGCTTTCCCACGAGAACATCATTGTGGGCAACCCGGAAAAGGCACCCATGCTGTTCACCGCCCATTACGACACCGCCGCCAACATGCTGCTGCCCAATGTATTTCTGCCAAGGAATCCGTTGCTTTCCCTGCTGTACAGCGCCGCTGTGGTGGTGCTGTTGCTGCTGCTTTCCGCCGTGCTGATGCTGGCGCTGGGTGTGGTGATTCACGATCCGAGCATTGTGCGCATCATGTGGCTTTTGGTGTATGCTGCGATGATTTTGTGGATGACCAATGGCGGCATTCCCAACAAGAACAACGTGAACGACAGCACCTCCGGCCTGGCGGCGCTTTTGACCATGATGAATCAGCTGCCGGAGGAGCACCGGGAAAAGGCGGCCTTTATCCTGTTTGATAACGAGGAAAAGAGCATGCGCGGGTCGAAAGCATACACCAAGGAACATTTGCAGGTTGGCTATACCCGGCTGACCGTAAACCTGCATTGCATCGGTGTGGGCGAAAACCTGCTGGTCATCAGCCGCAAGCTGGCCCGGCAGTACCGGGAGTTCGGCTTCCTTCAGCGGCAGATGGAGAAGACCACCACCCACAAGGTGTTCTTCTTCGACAGCATTGGCACCACCGCCGGCTCCGACTGGAAAAATTTCAAGTGCGGGGTGAACATCTGCGCCTGCAAGCGCAACAAGCTGGTAGGATTCTACACGCCTCACCTGCACACCAAGGCTGACACCGTGGCGGAGGAGGGGAACATCGCTGCTGTAGCCGATGCGCTGGCAGCGTGTGTGGAGGAATTGACGGTGTAAGCCGTGCAGAAGCGCGCAACACAGCATGCACGAGCCTTCCCCTTGAGGGGAAGGTGGCCGCAAGGCCGGATGAGGTGGAGCGCCCCTTTCCCACGTCGCGGTGCGCCTGTTGCGCACCGTGACCCCTGCTGGTACGGCGAACGAAACACACACAAAGAAGGGATTCTTAAGGGATGAAATCCCTTAAGCGGGAGTGCCGAGGGCGGCGCCCTCGGCCGGGTTGTCAGGGCAGCGCCCTGACCGGCATCCAGAGGGCAGCGCCCGCTGGCGAAAGGAGATGATGGACATGATTCAGGAGCCGGAATGCGCGGCGCTGTTTTGGTATGTCCATCGGCCAATGGTGCAGGGGAATGACGGGGGCTTCAGCGTGGTGATATACGAGAACGATGTGCTGTGCTTTCGCATTTTTGACGGCATGCGGCAGGTGGTGCAGGAGCTGAACTTTGCCCTGCCCAGCCATGTGCGGGAGCAGCTGCACCGGATGATGGAGAGCGTGCAGTGGTGGCGGGATGTGATGCCCCAGAACCTGCGCAGCAGCCATACGCCCGCCCAGGCCAGTATGCTGGGCCTGTACGGGCACCCCATGTATGTGGTGGAGGAGCTGGAGGAGGCCGCCTGCCTGCCCTTTGCCACCCAAAGGGGCCACCTTGCCCGGAGAATCTTCCTTTTCCTGGAGGACGTGAGCGAAATGCTTTGCCGCTGCGGCTTCCGCCTGGAACCCCGCGGCTTTGACTGGGACAAGCAGAACGTATTTCCTATTTCATCATACTAAAGGAGGACATACCCATGAATGCCAAGTATCAAGCGTGGCTGAACACCCCCAACATGCCCAAGGAGCTTCTTGACCAGCTGCAGGCCATGAGCCAGGAGCAGATCAGCGACAGCTTTTACCGGGAGCTGGCCTTTGGCACCGGCGGCCTGCGGGGTGTGCTGGGCGCCGGCACCAACCGCATGAACCTTTACACCGTATCCAAGGCCACCCGTGGCCTGGGCCGCTACCTGCTGGAGCGCTACGATGCGCCCTCCTGCGCCGTCAGCTACGACAGCCGCATTCACAGCCAGGATTTCGCCCGCCTGGCTGCTGCCACCCTGGCCGGCATGGGCATCACTGTGCATATCTACAAGACCCTGATGCCCACCCCCATGCTCAGCTATGCGGTGCGCCACCTGCACTGCTCCGCCGGCGTGATGATCACCGCCAGCCACAATCCCGCCAAGTTCAACGGCTACAAGGTTTACGGCGATGACGGCTGCCAGATCACCCTGGAGGCCGCCGACCGCATCTACGCCTTCATCAACGCCGAGGAAACCCTGCTGCCTCAGCTGCCTTCCTTCGACGACATGCTTGCTGCCGGCAGGATCCGCTACATTGAGGACGATACCATCGAAAGCTATTATCAGGATATTGCCAAGCTGCAGGTTGCACCCTGCAAGGAGCCGCTGCATGTGGTGTATTCGCCCTTGAACGGCACCGGCAACGTGCCCGTGCGGGAAATGATGAAGCGCCTGGGGAACATTCGGGTGGACATTGTGGCGGAGCAGGAGAACCCGGACGGGCATTTCCCCACCTGCCCGTACCCGAACCCGGAGATTCGCGAGGCCATGGCGCTGGCGATTCAGAAGACCATCGATACGAAGGCGGATTTCTGCTTTGCCACCGACCCGGACTGCGACCGCATTGGCGCCGGCGTCCGGGTGGGCGACCAGGTGCAGCTGATTTCCGGCAACGACATGGGCGTGCTGCTGCTGGACTATGTGTGCAGCCACCGCAAACCCAGCGAGCTGACCCCTGTGGCGGTGAAGACCATCGTTACCACGGAAATGGCGGTGCCCATCTGCCGGCATTACGGCGTGGAGCTGCGCAATGTGCTGACGGGCTTCAAGTTCATTGGCGAGCAGA